>JBFGJL010000026.1:0-8933 GCA_041577235.1 Acidimicrobiia bacterium
CTGCTGTTCGCGGTGCTGTCGCTGGTAGCGGCGGCCTGCGGTGGCGACGGTACCGCCGACACAACGGCGGCGCCCGACACCACGGCGGCGCCCGACACCACGGCGGCGCCCGACACCACGGCGGCGCCCGACACGACTGCCGCGCCCGACACCACCGAGCCCATGATGGGCGAGGGCCGGGTCGTCGGCATGGCCTTCGACGTCGGTGGTCGCGGCGACCTGTCGTTCAACGACCTGGCGGCGCTGGCCTGGGACGAGGGGAAGGCCATGTTCGGCTACGAGGGCGAGGAGCTCGCCCCCGACGCCGGCGGCGAGAACCGGGAGGAGAACCTGCGGCTGCTGGCGGAGACCGGGCATGAGCTGATCATCGCCAACGGTTTCGCCTTCGCCCAGAACGTGTGGCGGGTCGGCACCGAGTTCCCCGAGGTCGCCTTCGCCATCACCGACGACTGCCCGCAGGACGACACCTTCACCGTCGTCGAGATGGACAACGTCCGGTGCATGCTCTTCTCCGAGGAGCAGGGCTCGTTCCTCATGGGGGCGGCTGCCGCGCTGAAGAGCGAGACCGGCACGATCGGGTTCATCGGCGGGGTCGAAGTCGACCTGATCAAGAAGTTCCAGGCCGGCTACGAGGCTGGAGCCATAGCGGTCGATCCCGACATCAACATCCTGCCGGCCGTGTACCTGACCCAGGTGCCCGACTTCACCGGCTTCAACGACCCGGTCAAGGGCAAGGAGGCCGCGTTGGCGCTGTACGGCCAGGGTGCCGACATCGTCTACCACGCCGCCGGCGGCTCCGGGCTGGGCCTGTTCCAGGCCGCCGACGAGCTGTCGACCGCAGATCAGCACCTGTGGGCGATCGGGGTGGATGCCGATCAGTTCAACACGGTCGGCGATCCCGTTCTCCAGGAGCACATCCTGACGTCGATGCTGAAGCGGGTCGACGTGGCGGTGGGCCTGGCCATCCAGGACTTCCTCGAGGGCAACTTCACCCCGGGTCCGATCCGTCTGGGCCTGGCCGAGGAGGGAATCGGCTACTCGAAGTCGGGTGGCTTCGTCGATGACATCGCCTCCGATCTGGACGCGTTCGCCCAGCAGATCATCTCAGGCGAGATCGAGGTTCCGACCGCCCCGGGGGCCTGACAAAGGTCGGTGGTGCTAACTTCCGCCGGGCCCAGGGTTTCCTGGGCCCGGCCCCGTTGTCTGGACTGAGATGGCCCAGGAACCAGCCATACATCTGAGCGGCATCACCAAGCGGTATCCGGGCGTGGTCGCCAACAAGGACGTCGAGCTGAAGGTGATGCCGGCCGAGGTCCACGCCATCGTCGGCGAGAACGGGGCAGGGAAATCCACCCTGATGAAGATCCTCTACGGGATGGTGCACCCCGACGAGGGAACGATCGAGATCCGGGGACAACGGGTCCACTTCCGGTCCCCCAAGGACGCCATCGATGCCGGGATCGGCATGGTTCACCAGCACTTCATGCTGGCCGGCAACCTGACCGTGCTGGAGAACGTCGTGCTCGGATCGGAGCCCCGGCGGGGACTCGAGATCGACTTCCGCCGGGCCTCGGACCGCATCAAGGAGCTCGGCAGGCAATACGGCCTGCGGCTCAACCCCGCCCAGAAGGTGGAGACCCTCTCGGTCGGTGAGCGCCAGCGAGTCGAGATCATGAAGGTCCTCTACCGGGGAGCGCGGATCCTGATCCTCGACGAGCCCACCGCCGTCCTCGTGCCGCAGGAGGTGGAGGACCTCTTCGCCTCGATCACGGACCTGAAGGGAGAAGGCGAGACGGTCATCTTCATCTCCCACAAGCTCGACGAGGTGCTTGCCATCGCCGACACCATCACGGTTATGAGGGGCGGGGAGACGGTCGGGACCACCACCCCCGACCAGGTCACCACCCACGACCTGGCCGAGATGATGATCGGGTCGGAGCTCCCGTCGCCCGAGACGAGGGAATCGACCGTACAGGACGAGGTGCTGATGGAGGTCGAAGGGCTGTCGCTGCCCTCCGGCGACGGACGCCCGATCCTCTCGGACATCAGCTTCCGGATCCGGCGTGGCGAGATCGTGGGGATCGCCGGCATCGAAGGCAACGGCCAGGGTCCACTGGTCGACGCGCTGATCGGCCTCCGTCCCGAAGCGACCGGGAAAGTCGTCCTGCGCGGAGACGATCTCGCCGACGACGACGCCCGCTCCCGCCGGTCGGCCGGAATCGGCCTCATCCCCGAGGATCGTCAGAAGCAGGGGCTGCTGCTTCCGTCGCCGCTGTGGGAGAACGCGGCGCTGGGACACCAGTTCCATCCCCCCTACGCCAAGGGCCCATGGATCGACCGGAAGGGCGCCCGACAGCAGACCGCCGAGATCGTACGCCGCTTCGGAGTGAAGGCCCCGAGTGTCGACGTCCCCGCCACCGCCCTGTCGGGCGGCAACCAACAGAAGCTGGTGGTGGGGAGGGAGATGATCGCCAACCCGGTGGTGCTGCTGGCGGCCCACCCGACCCGCGGCATCGACGTGGGGGCGCAGGCAGCCGTGTGGGAGGACCTCAAGCGGGCTCGTCACGAAGGAATGGGCATTCTCCTGATCTCCGCCGACCTGGAGGAGCTCATCGGGTTGTCCGACACCATCCACGTGATCTTCGAGGGCCGGCTGGTGGCCGAGCTCGATCCCAACGAGGTCACCCCGGAGATCTTGGGCTCGTACATGACCGGGGCCCGCCAGACCCAACAGGAGGGGGCTGCGTGAGGGGAGGACGATTGCTGACGTCGGTGGTGGCGCCGGCCATCGCCCTGGTCATCGCCTTCGCCATCGCCGCCCTCGCCCTGCTCCTGGTCGACATCGACCCGCTCTTCGCCTACGGCCAGATGTGGGAGTTCGGCACCACCACCGAGTCGTTGATCTCGATGGTCAACCGGGCGATTCCGCTCTTCGTCTCCGCCCTGGCGGTGGCGATCGGGTTCAAGATGGGTCTGTTCAACATCGGGGTGGAGGGGGCCTACCTGCTGGCGGCGCTGGTGGGAGCTTACGTGGGCGGCCTCTATGCGCTGCCGGCCGTGCTGCACGTGCTCGCCATCCTGCTGGTCGGGATGGTGGTGGGCGCCTTCTGGAACGGCCTGGCCGGCTGGCTGAAGGTGAAACGGGGAGTCCACGAGGTGATCTCCACGATCATGCTCAACTTCGTGGCCTTCAGCCTCAGCGCCTACCTGTTTCTCAACATCTTCAAGGCGGAGACAGCCGGCCTGACGACCGCCACCGCCTTGATCCCTCGCAGCGGATGGATCCCGTCCCTGAACCCGGTGCTGAATCTGTTCGGCGTCGAACCACGAGCCGGCTCCGACCTCCACGGATTCCTCGTCATCGCCGTGTTCTTGGGGATCTTCTATCACTACCTCGTCTCCCGCAGCCGTTTCGGCTACGACCTACGGGCCTCCGGCATCAACGCGCCGGCGGCGCATGCCAGCGGGGTGAACCCGAACCGCATGATCCTCAACACGATGCTGCTGTCCGGCGCCACCGCCGGATTGGTGGGGATGTCGGATCTGCTCGGCTTCTTCCATCAGTACGTGCAGGACTTCCCCACCGGCTTCGGGTTCAACGGGATCGCCGTCGCCTTGCTGGGGCGGAACAACCCGGTGGGGATGGCGCTGGGGGCCTTGCTGTTCGGGTTCATGAACCGGGCCGCGCTGATCCTCGACCTGAGAGATGTTCCTCGCGAGATCGTGACCATCATCCAGGGGGTGGTCGTCCTGACCGTGGTCATCGTCTACGAGGTCATCGCCCGGTACGTGACCCGCCGGACCGTGGCGGCGGCGGCCAGGGCGACGGCGGAGCAAGAGGGTGGGGAGGAGCCGCTGGCGGCATGAGCACCCTGGCTTCCCGACTGTTTCCCGCCCGGCGCACCGGCCGCTACCTGCTGCTGGCCTTGGGCGGGGTGTTGGTGTTGACGGTGGCGGGGATCATCAGCGACACGGTGGATCTGACCGCTCGCAGCACGGCCAGCGCCGCCCTCCGCCTCTCCATTCCCATCCTGCTGGCAGGACTGGGCGGGCTCTACTCGGAGCGGTCGGGGATCGTCAACATCGGTCTCGAGGGGATGATGATCGCCGGCACCTGGTTCGCCGCCTGGGGCGCCTGGCAGTTCGGACCGTGGGCGGGGGTGGTGCTGGGGATCCTGGGCGGGGCCCTCTTCGGCCTGTTGCATGGGCTGGCGACGGTCACCTTCAACGTCGATCACATCGTCTCGGGGGTGGCGATCAACATCCTCGGCCTGGGCGCCATGCGCTTTCTGTCCTCGATCGTCTACACCCGCGACACGGGCGGCAGCGTGGTCCAGAGCCCACCCGTGCAGGGGATCTCGAACATCAGCCTCCCGTTCCTGGCCGGGGGCGACCTGTTCGGATGGAGGACCCCGGACTTCTTCGGCTGGCTGGAGCGCCGGGACTGGTTCTTCATCTCCGACCTGGTCGGGATCCTGCGCGGGTTCTTCGGGGACATCAACTGGCTGACCATCCTCGCCCTGGCCATCGTGCCGCTGACCGCGTGGCTGTTGTGGCGGACCGCCTGGGGGCTGCGGCTGCGCTCGTGTGGGGAGGATCCCTGGGCGGCCGAGTCGCTCGGGGTGGCGGTGCTGCGAATGAAGTACTACGCGGTGGTGATCTCGGGGGCGCTGGCCGGGTTCGGAGGCGCCTTCCTGGTGCTGGTCCAGGCCAACATCTACCGGGAGAGCATGACGGGAGGGCGCGGGTTCATCGGGCTGGGGGCCCTCATCTTCGGCAACTGGATGCCGGCGGGAGTGCTGGGGGGCTCGGTGGTGTTCGGCTTCGGCGACTCGCTGCGGTTCCGGGGGCCGAACATCGTCCGGTCGTTCATCCTGGCGATCGCCATCGCCGTACTCGTCATCGGGGTGTATGCGCTGACCCGCCGGCGCGTCACCCGCTCGATCGTGTTGGGGTCGGTGGGAGTGGGGTTCCTCGTCTTCTACCTCCTCGTCCAGCAGGTGCCCAATCAGCTCCTGACCGCCACCCCCTACCTGGTCACGCTGCTGGTGCTGGCCGCAGCCACCCAACGGTTGAGGATGCCGGCTGCCGACGGAGCCCGCTACCAGCGGGGAGAGGCGGTCTGACCGGGGGGCGCCTAGCCCTCGGTGGTGGTGGTCTCCTCGGGGGCGGTGGTGGGGGTGACCCCGGCCCCCCCGTTGGAGACGGGCCGCCCGATGAACTCGAACCCCTCGATCAACAGCGTGTCGAACGGGGTCTGGTCGCTCACCGCCTCGGCGGCGTAGGTGGAGTCCACCGAGAAGATGAGCCGGGTGGTGCGGAGGGTGGCGACATTGATCACGTGGGAACCGGTCTCATCCGGAAGCGTGTCGGCGGCGATGGGAAGGTCGAAGTCGTCCGCCTCGATGGTGTAACCCTGCACCCGGAAGTTGCGTTTGAATCGGACCGGGTCGTCGGTGTTGACGAACACGATCTGTTCGAGCGCCACCGCCGGGGCGAAGGTGAACACGACCCGGGCGTTCTCTCCCTGCAGGGCGTCATCGTTCCATCCCTTGGCGGACCCGTTGACCAGGTCCTCGCAGTCGAAGCCCTGGGCGACGCTGGAGCACTCGACGTCGATCGGCACGACCATCTGGGCCGGAGCCTCGGCCAAAGTCGTATCGGGGACGGTGGAGGTGGCATCGATCGCACCCGCCTCCCCGTTCCCGCGGATGGCGTTGAAGATGGCGGCGACGATGAAGACCACGATCAGTACCCCCGAGACCGCGATCACTGCCCGCAGGCCCGCCGACGTGCCCATGGCCGGCTGGGGAGCCACCGGCAGCGGGCCCTGAGAGAGCCGGGCGCCGCACTCCTCGCAGTGGCGGTTGGTGCCGGGATTGGCGGCGCCGCACGACGGGCAGGCCACCGTCTGGCTGGGAACGGAGACGACCGGCGACGTCCATCCCTCGTCCTCGTAGGGGGGTGGCTCGCTACCGAGGGTGAACTCCTCGAAGCCCTCCTCGTCCTCCTCGAGCGGGTCGACCCACTGACCGCAGGTGGGGCAGAACTGCTCGTTCTCCATGGCGGCACCGCAGTTGGTGCAGGTGTGCTGTGCCAATCCGGTCCTCTCGCTGTCGGCGGTATTGTGCCACGTCCATGATCACCTCGGGTGTAAGGCCGATCGAAGGATGGACGCCGGGCGGGATCACGGCCGGCGTGCTGCTGCTGGCGGTGGTGGTGGCCGCCCTGGTGTGGGCGTTCTATGTCAGTCTCCGCCGATAGCATCGCCGGGTGACCTACACCTGCCAGAGCTGCGGCTACCGGTCGGGCAAGTGGATGGGCTTCTGCCCCCAGTGCCGGGCGGAGGAGGCGCTGGTCGAGACTGGTCTGAAGCCGACCGGGCCCGCTCCCCGGCCTCTCCAGCTGCGGGAGGTGGGAAGCGAGCCGGTGAGACGGCGGCCGACCGGCCTGGCCGAGTTCGACCGGGTTTTGGGCGGGGGCCTGGTTCCGGGGTCGGTGCTCCTGCTGGGAGGGGAGCCGGGGGTGGGCAAGTCGACCATGCTGCTGCAGGTGGCGGGCTCGATGGCGGCGGCCGGGGTTCCGGTACTGGTGGCCACGGCCGAGGAGTCGGCCGACCAGGTGGGTCTCCGGGCCGACCGGCTGGGTGTCGCCGACGGCGACGTCTATCTCCTGGTCGAGGACGACGTCGACGCGGTGCTGGCCGCCGCCGCCCAGCTTGCCCCCCGGCTGCTGGTGATGGACTCCATCCAGACCATCGCCGCCACCGAGGTGGCCGGGTCGGCCGGGTCGGTGGCCCAGGTGCGGGAAGCTGCCGCCCGCCTCATCCGCTTCGCCAAGGAGAAGGGGGTGCCCACGGTGCTGGTCGGTCATGTCACCAAGGACGGAGGCATCGCCGGGCCGAAGATGCTGGAGCACATGGTGGACGTGGTGCTCTACCTGGAAGGCGAGGCCGATCGGGGGCTGCGAGCCTTGCGTTGCCTGAAGAACCGGTTCGGTGCAACCCATTTGGTCGGCCTGTTCGAGATGGGGGGCGACGGCCTGGCAGAGGTGGCGGACCCGTCGAGCGCCTTTCTGGCCGAGTGGCGAGGATCGGTCCCGGGGACCGTTGCCTTCCCCACCGTCGAGGGCCGGCGGCCGGTGCTGGTGGAGGTCCAGGCGCTGGTCTCGCCCACGATGGCTCCGCAGCCGCGTCGATCGGTGCGGGGAGTGGAAGCGGCCCGGGTCCACCAGCTGCTGGCCGTGCTGGAGCGGCACGCCCGCCTCACCTTCTCGAACCGGGAGGTGTACGTGGGGGTGGTCGGTGGGATCAGGGTGACGGAGCCGGCGCTGGACCTGCCGGTGGCCTTGGCACTGGCCTCCTCGTTGCTCGACCGGCCGCTGGGTCCGGTCGCCGCCTGGGGGGAGGTGGGTCTGACCGGCGAAGTCCGGCCGGTCCCGATGGACGCTCGCCGTCGGGAGGAGTCGACCCGGCTGGGGCTGACCAAGATGGTGGCGCCGACCTCGCGCCATGGGCGCCTGGAATCGGCTCTGATCGAGGCCGGTCTGGTGGCCGAGAACCCGCCGATCGACACCTCTGCGGGAGTCCGGGCGTAGTAGCCTCTGGCCGATGGGCCGGGCCAAGACGCCTCTTCGCGCCGTCTTCGAGCGACTCGCTCCGGGAACCCCGCTGCGTCACGCTTTGGAGCGGATCATGCAGCAGGGCAACGGGGCGCTGGTCGTGTTGGGGAGCGGTCCGGGAGTCGACGAGCTCTGCACCGGCGGCTTTCAGCTCACCAACTCGCCCTTCACCCCGGCCCGGCTAGCGGAGCTGGCCAAGATGGATGGAGCGATCGTCCTCGACGACGACTGCACCCACATTCTCCGGGCCAACGTCCACCTCCTCCCCAACGCCTCCATCCCCACCGACGAGACCGGGGCGCGGCACCGTACCGCCGAGCGGGTGGCGGGACAGACCGGCAAGCCGGTGGTGGCGGTGAGCGAAGATCGGCGGCTGGCCACCCTCTTCCTGGTCGGCGAGAAGCACGAGCTGGAGAGCCCCACCGCCCTGGCCGCCAAGGGAAACCAGTCGCTGCAGACATTGGAGCGATTCCGCCGCCGGCTGGACGATGCCCGGGAGCGGCTCACTCGGCTGGAGGTGGCCGACGTCGCCACCTACCGGGCGGTGGTGGTGGTGATGCAGCGGGTCGAGCTGGTCCGGCGGATCGGCCGGGAGATCGAACGCGATGCCGTCAACCTGGGTGGGGAGGGTGATCTCATTCGTCTCCAGCTGGGCGACCTCCTCCACGGCGTGGATGAGCTGCGCCTGCTGACGTTGCGCGACTACGTGCGGCCCGATCGTTCCAGCCGGTTGGCGGAGGCCGCCGCCGCCCTGGAGGCCGTTCCCACCGGGGAGCTGAACGATCCCGCCCGGGTGGCGGCGTCGCTTGGTTTCGACGACCCGGAGGAGCAGGTTCGTCCCCTCGGGGTGAGGGTCCTGCACGAGGTGCCCCGCCTGCCCGAACCGGTGCGGGAGGCTGTGATCAAACACTTCCGGGATTTCCAGAAGATGCTGATCGCCTCGCTCGACGAACTCGACAAGGTGGAGGGCATCGGGTCCACCCGGGCGCTCCAGCTGCGCCACTACTTCGATCGGCTGATCGACGCCACTCGGGCGTGGGGCCCTGACGTGGGCTGAGCGCCGGGCCACTACACTGGCCGATCCCGACCCCAAGAATCGCATGGCCGCCACCAAGAAACCAAGGTCTGGCTCGTCCGCCAAGAGTTCGTCTGCCGAGAGTTCGTCTGCCAGGAGCTCCTCCGCCAAAGGCTCGGCCGCCAAAGGCTCGGCCGCCAAGAGCTCGTCCGCCAAGAGCTCGGCCGCCAAGAGCTCGTCGGCCAAGAGTTCGTCGGCCAAGAGCTCGGCCGCCAAGAAGGCCCCCACCGCCCGCTCC
>JBFGJL010000027.1:0-8868 GCA_041577235.1 Acidimicrobiia bacterium
CACCAGCGCCAGGGCCAGCAGCACCGTTGCGGCCCGCATGGGCGCCCGGGACCTAGAGTCCGAGGCGCCCGGCAAGGATCTCGCGGTGGTAGGCGGGATCCCCGAAGAGGAGCTCGGAGCTCTTGGCCCGCTTGAAGTAGAGATGGGCGTCGTGCTCCCAGGTGAAGCCGATCCCTCCGTGCACCTGGATGTTCTCGGCCGCCACGAAGAAGTAGGCCTCCGAGCAGTAGGACTTGGCGAGGGGGGCAACCACCGGCAACTCCTCGTTGTCCTCGGCCGCCGCCCAGCCGGCGTAGTAGGCCGCCGACTTGGCCGATTCGACCCTCACCAGCATGTCGGCGCACTTGTGTTTGATCGCCTGGAAGGAGCCGATGGGCCGGCCGAACTGCACCCGCACCTTGGCGTAGTCGACCGCCATCTCCAGGCACCGCTGGGCACCACCCACCTGCTCGGCGGCCAGCGCCACCACCGCCATCATCTGCATCTTCTCCAGCACCGGCCAGCCCCCGCCTACCGGGCCCAGCACCGCCGCCTCGGGGACACGCACCCCGCGGCAGGTGATCTCGGCCAGCTTTCGGGTCATGTCCATCGTCTCCAGCCGGCGACGCTGAAGACCCTCGGCATCAGCCGGAACCAGGAACAGGGTGATCCCCTCCGGCTCGCTCCGCGCCGCCACGATCAGGGTGTCGGCGATGTGCCCATCCAGCACGAAGCTCTTGACGCCGTCCAGCACCCAGGCGCCGTCGGCGCGACGAGCGGTGGCGGTGACGCCGGCTTCGTCCCACCGCCCGGCCGGCTCGGTGAAGGCGACGGTGGCCAGCCGCTCCCCGCTGGCGATGCCGGGGAGGTACTCCTGCTTCTGGTCGTCGCGTCCCGCGTCCAGCAGCACCTGGGCCGCCATCACCACCGAGCTGAGGAAGGGCGCCGGCAGCAAGCTCCGGCCCAACTCCTCCATGAGCACGACCAGCTCCAGGAAGGAGTAGCCCGCCCCGCCATACTCCTCGGGAATGGCCATGCCCTGCCACCCGAGCTGGGCGATCTCACGCCAGAGGGCGGGCTCGTAGCCGTCCTCGGTCTCCATCAGCTTGCGGACGACCTCGGAGGGGGCCTTCTGCTCGAGGAAGCGACGGGCCGTCTCCCGCAGTAGCTCCTGCTCCTCGCTGAAGGCGAAGTTCATCGTGGCCCTCCCGGCCGATGCGTCTGTGGGACGCCATCTTATTGGCCGGGTCAGAAGGCGTCGTCCGGAAGCTCCATCAGGGCGCCGTCCTCCTCCTCGGAGGCCCGTCGCCTGGCCTCGATGCGGGGCGCCACGTCGGCCAGGAGGAAGCGGGCGGCGGCCAGTTTGCCGACATAGAAGGGCCGGTCGCGATCGGGTTGCCGGTCGAGGGCCGCCGCCGCCACCTCGGCGTGTCGAAGCAGCTGCCAGGCGATCACGACTTCGGCCAGCGATTCGAGCAAGGAGTTGGTGTGGAGACCGACCAGATACACCGCTTCCGGGCGGTGGCGAGCCTCCAGCAACTGTCCACCCAACACCCCCACGTGGGCCTGGACGTCGTCGAGGGCCACCCCCAAGGTCGTTCGTTCTCCGGCCAGCACCTCCGGACCTTCCTTCACGAAGGTGCGGATGTCCTCCAGCAGCTCGATAACGGTCCGTCCCCGGTCACGGGCGATCTTGCGGAAGAACAGGTCGAGCGCCTGGATCCCGGTCGTGCCCTCGTAGACGGTGTCGATCTTGGCGTCGCGGATGTACTGCTCGATCGGGAAGTCTTGCGTGTAGCCCGACCCGCCCAGCACCTGCAGCGACGAGGCCAGCAGTTCGTAGGCCTTCTCGGACGCGTACCCCTTCACCAGCGGGAGCAGCAGGTCCTCCCGGCGGGGCCAGAGGTCCTCGTCGGCATGGAGCCGGGACTGGTCCTGCACCCAAGCCGTATAGGTCACCAGCGCCCGCAGCCCCTCGGCGTAGGCCTTCTGGGTCATCAGCATTCGCCGCACGTCGGGATGGCGGATGATGGCGACCCGGGGGGCGCTCGGATCGCGACCTTGGGCCAGGTCGGGACCCTGGACTCGCTGACGGGCGTACTCGAGGGCGCCGAGATAGCCGGTGGAGAGGGTCGCGGCCGATTTGGTGCCGATGGTCATGCGGGCATGTTCGATGACTCGGAACATCTGCCTGATCCCGTCGTGCACCCCTCCCACCAGGTAGCCGAGGCAGGGACGATCGGCCCCCAGCGTCAACTCACAGGTCGCCGACCCCTTCAGACCCATCTTCTTCTCGAGGTTGGTGGCGACGATGCCGTTCCGTTCCCCCAGAGTTCCATCGGGCCCCACCAGGAACTTGGGCACGACGAACAGAGAGAGACCCTTGGTGCCCGGGCCGGCGCCCTCCGGCCGGGCCAGCACGAGGTGAACGATGTTCTCGGCTCCATCGTGCTCGCCGCCGGTGATGAAGCGTTTGACCCCCTCCAGGTGATAGATGTGCTGGTCCACCTGCACCGCCTTGGTGACCCCGGCTCCCACATCGGACCCGGCGTCGGGTTCGGTCAGCACCATCGTCCCCGCCCAACCCCGCTCCACCATCATCGCCGCCAGCCGGCGCTGCTCTTCGGTTCCCTCCTCGAACAGCACCCGGGCGAACAACGGTCCGGAGGCGTAGAACACGGCGGTGGGATTCGCTCCCAACAGCAGCTCTTGGGTCGCCCAGAACAAGGAGGGGGGCGCCCCCGCCCCGCCGAGCTCCGGATCGAGCCCCAACCGGTCCCACCCCCCCGCCTGCAGGGCCTCCAAGCTGAGGCGCATGGCAGGAGGGAGAGCCACCTCCCCGTCCTTCAGCTCCAGCGGGATCCGATCGCCCTCGACGAAGCTGGCGGCGAACTCCTCCTGGGCCAGGCGGTCCACCTCCCGCAGGATGTGCCGGGCGGTCTCCTCGTCGAAGTCGCGGTAGTCCCCGGATCCGAGCTGCTCCTGGATCCGGTGCACCTCGAAGAGGTTGAACTCCAGATCACGGAGGTTGGATCGGTAGTGGCTCATCGTTCGCTCCCTGGCAGAGACTCATATTTGAGTCTACATTCTATTTTTGAGTGAACGCTCAACAAGAGGTTTTCGTTCCGAGCCGGGTACGGTGCAGCTGATGCGCTACCGAGTCGGCCTCGCCACCCGCGACCGGATCGTCGACGCCGCCCGCTCGCTGCTGGCCGAGGGCGGATGGGAAGCCGCCACCGTCAAGGCGATCTGCGATCTGGCCGACGTTCGCTCGGGCAGCTTCTACAACCTGTTCGACAGCAAGGAGCAGCTCATCCTCACGGTGGTGGGCGAGGCGATCGGGGCGGTCGATCCCCACCCGACCGGAGTGGGGGGAGACACCGTGGCGGATCTGGTGGATGCCTACGTCCGCTTCGTGACCGAGCAAGAGACCATGGCGCGGGTCTATCTGCTCATCGCCGTCGGCGGGGGTCTCACCGACCCTGCCATCGGCCATCGGGTCCTGCGGCATCACGAGCAGCGGGTTGGCCGCTTCGCCGCCGCCCTGGCCGGGGCCGGCGGGCCCGACGAGGCGCTGGTCCAGGCCGAGGCGATGGTGGCGGCGCTGAACGGATACGCCATCCACTTCTTGTTGGACCCCCGCTTCGACTTCGCCGGGCACGCCTCCCGCCTGGTGACGGCCGACGCCCGGTGAGGCGGGACGGGATGCAGCTGGCGGTGATGACCGAACCGCAACTGGGCGGGACCTACCAGGAACTGGCCGCCCTCGCCTCCTGGGCCGAGCAGACCGGGCTGGTGGGCTTCGCCCGCTCGGACCATCTCCTGGCCCGGCGCACCCCCGCCCCGGAGGCGACCGAGGCTTTCACCACCCTGGCCGCGCTGGCCCGGGACACAACCTCCATTCGGCTGGGAGTGCTGGTGAGCCCCATCACCTTCCGCCATCCGGCGGTGGTGGCCAAGATGGCCGCCACCATCGATCAGATCTCCGATGGCCGCTTCGACCTCGGGGTCGGGACGGGTTGGATGGAGCTCGAGCACGACGCCTTCGGCTTGCCGTTTCCCCCCTGGGATGAACGCTTTGCCCGCCTGGAAGAGGCCCTCGACTATCTGGCGGCCTGCTTCGGCGAGGACCCCGGATCGCTCTCCGGCCGGTACTACGAGCTGGACGCCTCGGTGCGGCCGCGCCCGTCCGGGCTGCGGATGGTGATCGGCGGGAGTGGCCCCAGTCGGACTCCGGAGCTGGCCGGTCGCTACGCCGACGAGTACAACCTGTTCCTGGCGCCGGTCGCCGAGACGGCAGCCCGGATCGAGGCAATGCGGGCGGCTGCGGTTGCGGCCGGTCGCGATCCGCAGCAGGTGGTGGTGTCATTGCTGTGTCAGGTGATCACCGGTCGGGACGGAGCGGACTACGGTCGCCGCCTGGCGGAGGAGGCGGCCCGGCACGAAGTCGACCCGACCGAGCTGGAGCGGCGATGGGGCCGGAACGGAATCCTGGCGGGGGAGCCGGAGCGGGTCGCGGCGACGTTGGCCGAGTTGGAGGAGGTGGGGGTCTCCAAGCTCTACGTTCAGCAGTTCGATCTGAAGGAGCGGCGCCACCTGGAGGCGGCCATCGCCGCCGCCGGCGGCTGAGCTCACTCCGCCAGATCGGCCCAGACCGCTCCGCTGGCGGCCACCAGCCGCTCGGGCGAGATGGGAAAGACGGTGGTGGGGGTCCCGCCGGCCGCCCACACCTCCTCGTGGCGGCGCAAGCCCCGATCGGCGAACACGTCCAACCGGCGAGCATGCCCGAAGGGGGGTGTACCTCCGGCGGCGTATCCGGTCACCTCCCGTACCAGGTCCAGGTCGGCCCGACGGGCGACCCGGCCGCCCACCACCGCCGCCAGCTTGGCGGGGTCGAGCCGGCGGTCACCGGGGACCAGCGCCAGCAGCGGCCGATCGTCGACCACGAACACCAGGGATTTCACGATGGCGGCCACCTCGCAGCCGATGGCGGCAGCGGCGTCGGCCGCGGTCTTGGTCCCTTCCGGGAACTCGCGCACGTCCAGGGCCAGGCCCAGGCTCGCAGCCTGGTCCAGCAAGCGTCGGGTGGACTCGGGGAGCGTCATGGAATCGCCCAGGGTAGGCGAATCAGCTAGCGACGGAACCGCCGGTAGGATCCTCCCGGGCCAATCCCAGGTGTCTTCGTGCGCACAGCAGCCATCGTGATCGTGCTGACGTTGTCGGTCGTCGGCTGCCGCCCGGAAGGGCCCGAGACCGGCGACCAGCCGCCGACCACGATCGCCGCCGCACCGACCACCACCGCCGCCGCCTTGCCGCCCCCGCCCACCAGCCTCGCTCCGACTACCACGACCAACACCACCACGGCTCCCGTGGCGTTGGGAGCCCCTCTCTCCTACTCGTACCGACCCGGAGATACCCACACCTTCGACCTCTCCCTCGAACAGACCCTCGACATGACGAGCGAGCTGATCGGGGCGCCGGCGCCCGACGAGCAGCTCCCCTCCGAGGCCGACCTCACCTCCAGCATCGAAGGCACCGTGCGCTACGACGTGGCCGCAGGACCCGAGCCGGGAACCCACCGACTCACCGTGACCGGGGACTTCGACCAGGTGGGCGTGTCGGGGACGGTGGACGGGGAGCCGGTAGAGGATCAGCTCCCGTCCGACCTCGATTTCGCCGGGATCGACCCCCCCGACCTGACCGTGGTGGTGGACGACCGCGGCAACTTGGTGAGTGCCCAGGTGGACGGCCAGGACGTGCCGGTGGCCGATCCCCTCGCCGCGGTCGGAGACCTGGGCAGCGGCAACCTGCTGAACGGACCGCTCGGCCCCGCCTTTCCGGCGGACGCCCTCGACGTGGGCGACGAATGGACCACCGAGGAGACCACCGAGGCGTTCGACGAGACGGTGACCGTGCGGACCACCCACCGGGTGGCGGCTCTGGACGAGCTCGACGGGATCCCGGTCGCTCGGATCGAATCGACCTCGGAGACCACCGGCTTCACCCTCTCGCTGGGGGAGTACTTCGAATCACTCTTCGCCGGCTTCGAGAGCGGCCAGGACTCATCGCCGGGATTGCAGGCCCTGCTCGACCAGATCGAGTTCACCATCGAGTCCGCTCCCACCACCTCGTCGTCGGTCACCTGGTTCGATCCGGCCCGACGGGAGGTCCGCCGCCTGACCGCCGAAGTGTCCTCGAGCCTGGTGATGACCGTGCGGCTCCCCGATCCGGAGCGCGGCGAGCTCACCGGGTTCGTGATGAACCTGGCCATCGAGGGGACCTACCGGCTGCAAAGGTCATGAGCCACATTTCCCCTACCGGCGTGTGGTTATTTATCCTGGGCTCATGAGCGACGCTCCCCTCCTCCAGATCGACGGCCTCCACGTGTCGGTCGAAGGC
Source organism: Acidimicrobiia bacterium (assembly GCA_041577235.1). Taxonomy (GTDB): domain Bacteria; phylum Actinomycetota; class Acidimicrobiia; order Spongiisociales; family DATADW01; genus JBFGJL01. Next base: position 6,379 of record JBFGJL010000027.1, read on the forward strand.
GTGGAGATCCTGCGGGGGGTGGACCTGACCGTTCCCCGGGGCGAGATCCACGCCCTGATGGGGCCCAACGGATCCGGCAAGTCGACCCTGGCCAACGTGTTGATGGGACACGCCGCCTACGAGATCACCGCCGGCCGGATCTACTTCAAGGGGGAAGACATCACCGAGCTGGCCCCCAACGACCGGGCCACCCGGGGCATGTTCCTGGCGTTCCAGTACCCCGAGGAGATCCCGGGGGTGTCGGTGGTCCAGTTCCTCCGCGCCGCCCTCTCCAACCGGACCGGGATCGACTACACCATCCTGGAGCTCCGCTTGCAGGTGATGGACGCGATGCGGGAGTTGGGGATGGACGACCGCCTAGCCGATCGCTACCTGAACGAGGGTTTCTCGGGGGGCGAGCGCAAGCGCAACGAGGTCCTGCAGCTGGCCGTCCTCAAGCCGGAGCTGGCCATCATGGACGAGACCGACTCCGGTCTCGACATCGACGCCTTGCGAACCGTGGCGGAGGGGGTCGAGCGCATGACCGGTCCCGAGCGCGGGTTCCTCATCATCACCCACTACCAGCGCCTGCTCGATCACATCACCCCCGACCGCGTCCACGTGTTCGTCGACGGCCGCATCGTCGCCTCGGGCGGACCGGAGCTGGGTCTCCAGCTCGAGGAGGACGGCTACGAGAGCTTCCGCCGGGAAGGATCGAGCGTGGCATGACCGACCTGTCGCACCTGCGGGCGGACTTCCCCATCCTGGGACGGCAGGTCAACGGACAGCGTCTGGTGTATCTCGACTCGGCGGCCAGCTCTCAGAAGCCGGTGGCCGTCCTGGAGGCGATGGACGAGTTCTACCGGACCAGCTACGCCAACGTCCACCGGGGGGCGTACGCCCTGTCCGGGGAGGCGACCGACGCCTACGAACACGCCCGGGCCACGGTCGCCCGGTTCATCAACGCCGCCTCGCCCCGGGAGGTGTTGTTCACCCGGGGCACCACCACCTCCATCAACGGCATCGCCACCGGCTGGGGAGCCGGCCGGCTCCAACCGGGTGACCGCATCCTGTTGACGGTGATGGAGCACCACTCCAACGTCGTCCCCTGGCAGCTGCTGGCGGCGAGAACCGGTGCCGAGCTGGTCTACGCACCCCTGACCGACCGTTACGAGCTCGATCTGGAGGCGCTGGCCGCCCTGCTGGACGAGCGGGTGGCCATCGTCTCCCTCACCGGCATGTCGAACGTGCTGGGCACCATGCCCCCGATCCGGCAGGTGGCCGACCTGGCCCACCAGGCCGGGGCGGTGGTGGTGGTCGACGCCGCCCAGCTGGTCCCACACGCCCCGGTCGACGTCCAGAGCCTCGGATGCGACTTCCTCGCCTTCTCCGGCCACAAGATGCTGGGACCGACCGGCATCGGGGTGCTGTGGGGACGCCTGCCGCTGCTGGAGGAGATGGACCCCTACGAGGGGGGCGGGGAGATGATCTCCGAGGTCCGCCTCCACGAGTCGACCTGGGCACCGGTCCCACAGAAGTTCGAGGCGGGTACTCCGCCGATCGTCGAGGCGGTGGGGTTGGCGGCAGCGATCCGCTACCTGGAGAAGGTGGGGATGGCAGAGGTCCGCCGTCACGACGTGGCGCTCACCCGCTACGCCCTCGACCGACTGCAAGAGGTACCTCAGGTCACCGTGTACGGATCGGACAACGTCGAACGCCGGGGAGGCACGGTCAGCCTGACCATGGCCGACATCCATCCGCACGATCTCGCCACCATCCTCGACGATCAGGGGGTGGCGGTCCGGGCCGGCCATCATTGCGCCCGGCCCCTCATGGACGCCTTGGGCATCCCCGCCACCGCCCGCGCCTCCTTCTACCTGTACAACACCACCGAGGAGGTGGACGCCCTGATCGAAGGTTTGCACCGGGCCGGGGAGCTGTTCGGTGTCGCTTGACGACCTCTACCGCGAGGTGATCCTCGACCACTACCGGAATCCCCGCAACCGGGGGACGCTGGAGAATCCCGACGCCCACGCCGAAGGGGTCAATCCGCTCTGTGGCGACGAGATCGCCATCGACCTGCATGTGACCGGAGGCACCGTGACCGAGATCGCCGTCGCCGGCAAGGGATGCTCGATCAGCCAGTCGTCGGCTTCGATGATGAGCGAGGCGGTGAGGGGCAAGACCGCTGCCGAGATCGGCGAGCTCGCCGCCCGCTTCAAGCGCATGCTCGACATCGACCACGGCGACGACGCCGGTCTGGATCCGGACCGCCCGGGAGCGGTGCTGGGCGATCTCGAGGCCCTTCAGGGAGTGCGGCGCTTTCCGGTCAGGATCAAATGCGCCCACCTTCCCTGGACCACCCTGGAGGAAGCGCTCGACCAGGGGGCTTGACGGTTTCTTGATCTCTTCGTGAGGTCAACACAACGCCCCCCCGGCAACACTGTACGCAGTCATCAGGAGGACGCTAGGTGAAGAGGGGGATGGTCGCCGATGTTCACCGGGCCCCGA
>JBFGJL010000028.1:0-8730 GCA_041577235.1 Acidimicrobiia bacterium
CGCCTCGCAGCACCATCCGGCCCAGCTCGTGGTGCTCGGCGATGATGGCCCCGTCTTTGGCAATCATCAGCGGGCGGCGGTCGTCGCGCCCCCACGACCAGGTGTTGCGGAACCAGATGGTGGGGAGCAGGTGGAGGGTGGCGGGGCCGGAGCCGACATTGGTGATGCCGACCCGCATGACCAGGTCGTTGGGAGCGGCCTTGGCATACTCGACCGTCACGTCCCAGTAGCCGGCGTCGAGTACGCCCGTGTCCACCAGCTCGAACTCGGGCTGGTCGCGGCCGCGCCGGCGGTTCTCGTCGATCAGACGCTGGTAGGGGAACTCGCTGCGCGGGTACAGATACCGCCACACCATCCAGGCATGGGTGGGAGTCGAATCGACATACCACCAGTATTCCTTGGCATCCTCCCCGTGGTTGCCCTCGTTGCCGGTCAGCCCGAAGATCCGTTCCTTCAGGATGGGGTCGTGCCCGTTCCAGAGTGCGAAAACGAGGCAGAGGCGTTGACGGTCGTCGCAGATCCCCCCCAACCCGTCCTCGTTCCAACGGTAGGTGCGGGAGCGGGCATGGTCGTGGGGGAAGAACTCCCAGGCGGTGCCGTTGGCCGAGTAGTCCTCGCGCACCGTCCCCCAGGCGCGTTCGGACAAGTAAGGCCCCCAGCGCCGCCAGTCCGCCGGATCCTTCGCCAGTCGCTGGGCTTCGGCGGTGGAGTCTGTCTTGGTGTTCATGGTCAGTCGTCCTCGTCTCCGCCGCCGTTGTTACGGCTTCGAGCCTAGAGTCGGGGGAGTGCCAGCCGAGCCGCCGACTCTCACTCCGCAGGCGCCCATCCCGACACGGGTCGATGCCCTCAGGGCCGGCGACGAGCAGGCCTTCGCCGCCCTGGTTCGCGACCTGAGCGGGGTGCTGCTGCGCATGGCCGAGCTCTGCGTACCCAACCGGGCGGTGGCAGAGGAGGTGGTACAGCACACCTGGATCGCTGTCATTCGTGGTTGGACGGGTTCGAGGGCCGGTCCTCGCTCAAGACCTGGATCGTTCTCATCCTCACGAATCGCGCCGTGACCGCCGGGGCCCGCGGAAACCGCAGCATCCCCTTCGTGGCGGCGGTGAACCCTTACGACGAGCCCTACGAGGGAGCGGTCGACCCCGACCGGTTCCTGGCCGTCGACGATTCGGTGTTTCCTCGCCACTGGAGCTCGGTCCCACCCCGCTGGCGCCACGACCCGGAAGACCATGTCCTTCAGGAAGAGGTGGGAGCGGTGGTGGCCACCGCCTGCCAGGCACTCACCCCCGCTCAGCGGGAGGTGTTGATCCTGGGCGACGTGGCCGGCTTCGGATCGGAGGAGGTGTGCGACCTGCTGCGGATCACCCCGGCCAATCAGCGGGTGTTGCTCCGCCGTGCCCGGACCTGGGTGCGTCGCGCCCTGGAGTTGTTCCACAGCGGAATCCCCTGACCGGTGTAACGATCGTCCGACGGGAAAGGACGGAATCAGATGCAGGTCGGTCCGCAGGTGCTGGGAGAGCTCGACGCGGCCGCGGCGCGGGAGTGGCTGGTCACCGATGGTCTGGGCGGTTACTCGATGGGCACGATGGCCGGCCTGGAGACACGCCGCTATCACGGTCTGCTGATGGTGGCCACCGACCCTCCCCGCGGCCGGACTCTGGGTCTGGTGTCGCTCGACCCGGTGATCGTTCTGGGCGACGTCCACATCCAGCTGGCCACCCACGAGTGGGCCGACGGCACCGTCGCCCCCGCAGGGTACCGGTATCTGGCGGCGTTCTCGCTGCTGGAGGGTGTGCCCCGATGGCGGTACCAGGTCGGTCCGGTGATCCTCGAGGTGGAGCTGGCCATGCAGCACGGTCGGCCGGCGGTCGGGGTGATCCATCGGCTGGTGGCCGCTCCCGGTCCGGTTCGACTCGAGCTGAACGCCCTGTGCACGTGGCGCGATGCCCACGGGGAGCGGGCCGGCGGGGGTGACCCCCATGTGGAGATCACCTCGGACGGGTTCGTGTTCGAGTCGGCCTACCGGGTCCGGGGACCGGGGTACGAATCGGGCGGGCAGTGGTACCGGGGCATCGCCCACCGGGAGGAGCGAGCCCGGGGCCTGAACCCGACCGAGGACGTGTGGTCGGCCGGCCGCTTCGTCGCCACCCTCGAACGGGGTGACGTGCTCACAGTCGAGGCGTGGGCTCGAAATCTGGAGGACTCTCCGCCCCCGGCCATGCAGCTGGTCAACGAGGCCCGGGCTCGCTTCCGGCAGCTGGCGGCCCCCGCCCAGGCCGCCGACCCGGTCGAGCGGCTGCTCGCCCATGCCGCCGACCAGCTGGTCGTCGAAGGCCCCACCGTCGTGGCCGGCTATCCGTGGTTCGGTGACTGGTCGCGGGACACGATGACCTCGTACGAGGGGTTGTTCTTGGAGACGGGCCGATTCGGACAGGGCCGGCAGCTGCTCGCCTCCGCCGCCGAGACGGTCTCGGAAGGCATGCTGGCCAACACTGCCGATGCCGGTGGCACCGAGTACAACACCGTCGACGCCACTCCCTGGTTCCTCCACGCCCTCGATCGCCATGTGACGGTGATCGGAGACCTCGACCTCGCCGCCGCGGTGTTCCCGACAGTCGAGTCGATCATCGATCACCACCTGGCCGGCACCCGCTTCGGGATTCGCGTCGACGACGACGGCCTGTTGACTCAGGGGGCGGAGGGCTGGGCCCTGACGTGGATGGACGCTCGGGTGGAGGGCGTACCCATCACCCCTCGCCACGGCAAGCCGGTCGAGGTCAATGCCCTATGGGTGAGCGTACTGGCCCGCCTCGCCCGGATCGGCGCCCAGCTGGGGAAGGACGCGGCCGTGTTCGACCAGTTGCACGCCGTCGCCCGCAGCTCGTTCCGGCGGCGGTATCCGGGTCCCCGAGGCTTGTACGACGTTGTGGACGGCCCAGCCGGTGATGACGGCACCCTCCGTCCCAACCAGCTACTGGCCGTCTCGCTGCCCGACGCCCCCTTCGACGATCCGGCGGTCGTGGCGGCCTGCGACCCGCTGCTGACCCCGCTCGGGCTGCGTTCACTCGAACCGGCTGATCCGGATTTCCGGGAGCGCCACCGGGGCGGTCCGTCCCAGCGGGACGCCGCCTACCACCAAGGGACGGTCTGGCCCTGGCTCATCGGCCCCTATGTCGAGGGCTGCTTGCGCACCGGCCGGGACCCCACCGGGGTCCTCACCGGTTTGCAGGCTCATCTCTTGGAGTGGGGACTCGGTTCGGTGTCGGAAACGGCGGACGGATCTGCTCCCCATGCTGCCAGCGGCTGCCCGTTCCAGGCTTGGTCGGTGGCCGAGCTGTTCCGCGCTCGCCGACTGGTTCACCGACGATGAGCGCGGGCCACCCCTGGCGCTTGTCATATCTCCGGAAAGCTGTCCCGGAGGGAAGTCGATGACGGCGCCCGACGTCGGCGATCTCAGCTGTGGAGAGTAGGAGCTAATCACCGAGTTCCTGGAAGGATCGATCAGCGAGTCGGCGCCGGCTCGCTTCGAAGCCCATGTGGCGCTGTGACGCCGGCGACGTCTGGCTCGACCAGACCCAGGGAGATCATCGGGCAGTGGGCCGCCTGATCAAGCTGGCGACGTCGCCGGCAGACAAGCGGTCGTCGAAGCGGAGCATGGCGCCCGCTACTTCGGTCGCGACTTGCATCGCCTCCCGGACTACTCCGAGGTACGGGCCGTAGGACGGTGCGAGCGGGTGATCAGATAGGCCTCGTCGTTGAACCAGATCTCGCCGTGTCGTTCCATCACCCGACGGGTGGCCGGCAGGTAGGCACCGGAGGCCATCGCCGCCGACAAGCGGGGCTCGTCGATCTGGGCGACGTAGGCGGCGGCGTTCCAGGCGGCCAGCACCGACGAGGTGCCGATGTGCTCGGCCGCCTCCGAGGGCATGGCGTGGAGCTGGTACCTCAGCAGCGCTTCCGAGTCGGGGAGGTCGGGGAAGACCAGCTCGGGATCGTCCGCCAGCTGGCGCTGGGCCTCGGCCAGGATCTGGGCCCGGCCGTGACGGAAGGGATCCTCCTCCGGCCACACCTCGCGGATGATCTCCAGCCCCGGGTCGTTTCCGTGAGCGTGGATGGCGACCAGCCGTCCTCCCGAGGCCAGCGCCCGGGCGAGCGGCACCAGCACCATCCCCACCTTCCGTTCGAGCGGGGTTCGGGCCCGGTAGGGCTGGGAGGCGACGACCAGGTCGTATCCCGCCTCGATCCCCCCAGGGGAGGGCACCAGGGGACGCAGCAGGAACTCTCGATCCTGCCGGTACAGCACCACCACCGCCGGCCGCACATACAGGGGGTTGCCGGTGACCGGGCTGGTCTGGACCTGCCAGTCCTCGGCCAGTGTCGGGAGGAGGTCGCGGATCTGCTCGGCGAAGTCGTGGGAGGTCGAGCCAGCCAGCACCACCTCTCTCCACGAGAGATCGGCGGCTCGCTTCTCCACCGGGGTGAGCCGCGGAGCCTCCCGGAAGTACATGTTGGTCACCACCATCACCATCTCGGGATGCTCCAAAAACCGGTCGGGGAGGCGGGCGAGGGCTTGGCGAACGTCCTCGATGCTGATCTCCTTGCCGACGATCAGCCAGGGGATGTGCGGAAACCGCTCGTGGAGGCGGCGCATCAGCTGGGTGAGCACCGAGGCGTCGCCCATGCCGGCGTCGAGCACCCGAAGACCGGGCGGCTGCGGCTCGATCCTGGCCAGCTCGGCCCCGATCCGGTCCGCCACCACCGCCTTCTCGTTGGTGGTCGTGACGAACATCATGTAGGCGGCTCGGGTATCGAAGAAGCGGGCAGCGGCGGGGTCGTCGGTGGGCCGGTCGGGCAAGCGGGCGTCTCCTCTCGCCGGGCGGTCCCGCTACAAGCTAACGGGCAGGATCCCCGGCGGGGATCAGATACCGGCGTCGGCGCCGGGGCGGCGGGTGAAGGTGAAGGTTCGTCCCACTGGGTCGAATCCGACCCTTCGATAGAAGTCCTTCGGCCAGTCGTCTTCGGCGGCGGTGAGGAACACCAAGTGCGGATCTCGCTCGAGCGCGAGCTGAATGGCGGCCTGCACGACCCTGCGGGCCAGCCCTCGTCCCCGGTGGCGGAGGAGGGTGACCACCTCTTCGATCTGGGCGACTCCGTCACCGCGGTAGAGGTGGGCTCCCGCCGCCGGCACCGGTCCGACCCGCGCCACCAAGAAGGAGGCGTCGGAGGCTGCCGCCACCCGGCGGGTCAGCTCCACCAGCATGTTCGCCAGTTGGCGATCCGAGCACCAGGGCTGCTCCAAGGAGGCCTCGGTCTGGAAGGGGGCGTAGCGGTCGAAGGTCAGCTGGTCGACGTCGTCGGCCGGCACGCTCCGGTCGAACGGTCGCCGCCACGCCATCGTGACCATCACGTCGACCTCATACCCGGCCCCGACCAGGGCCGCGGTCAAGTCGGCGGCGGGTTGGGTCTCTTCCATCACGATCTTGCGGTGCGCCAAACCCGACCCCCCGAGGAGGTCGTCGGTGGCGGCCAGCAGGGTGGCTGCCGTCACCGGGGCGTTCACGATCAGCTGGTTGGCGTCGTATACGCGGGGCAGGTCCTCGGTGAGCACCGCCCACCCGAATGGGAGGGACACCACTCGAGTGGCGGCCGCCGCCTGCAGCAGGCGCTCGAAGGTACGAGCCCGCCGGTAGTCGTCCACGCCACCATTCTCCACCTTCGCCGCCACCCCCGGCCGTCCCAGGTGGTCCGGACACGCCAGCCGGACAATGGGTAGTTTGGGAGCGTCGCGGCGAGAGGCAGTTACGGTGGCGTCCACCCTGTCCCCACCGAAACCGGAAGAGTCGAGAGAGGACCCCGACCGGGTACCAGCACTGCTGGCGCCCGGGGTCGACTTCGTTGCCCGCATCCGCGCCCGCCTGGAGACGAAGCTCCTGGCCGGTTTCCTGGCCATCGCCGTCCTCATGCTGGGCTTGGGGGTGGTGGGGCTGTTCGTGATCGAGCGGATGGAGAATCAGGTGGATCGCCTGGAGCGGCTCGACCGGCAGTCGCAGAACGCCCGCGACATGATCTATCTGGTCACCGCCCAGAGTCACTTCCGGGCCATGGCGCTGTTGACCGGCGACGAGTTGTGGAACGACAAGATCAGTCGGGCCAAGGCAGATTTCGTCACCCTGCTGGACGAGACCGAGAGCCTGAACACCGGAGTCGGCTCCGACTCGGCCTTCACCACCCTGCGGGCGGCCGAGGAGCGGTTCGAAACCGCCTCCGCCCGAGTGTTCAGCCTGTACCAGACAGGGGACCTCGAAGAGGCGCAGAACGCCCACATCGCTTCGGAGCACGAGATCTCCCACGAGCTGGAGGACACGCTCAACGAGCTGATCGACGAGACCACCGATGCCATGTCCGACCAGGTGGGCCGCTTTCGCACCGACCGCCGTTTCATCACGGTGGCGGTCGGGCTCTTCTCCGGTGCCAGTCTGCTGGCGGCACTGGCCCTGGGGGCGGTGCTCTCCTGGTCGGTGATCCGCCCGGTTCGCAAGATCAACCACGCCCTCGGCGTGATCGCCGACGGCGACTTCAGTCACCGGGTGGACGTGCCCAACCGGGACGAGTTCGGATCGCTGTCGGAGAACGTCAACCGTGCCAGCGAGCACCTGCAGCGGCTCTACACCGAGTTGGCCACCCTCAATCGGGAACTGGAGAAGAAAGTCGAGGCGACGGTCGGGCAGCTGGAACGAGCCTCGCTGTTGCGCCGTTACGTCTCCCCCCAGATCGCCGAGTCGATCCTGGCGGGAGAGACCCTTCTGGCCAGCGGCTCGCGCCGGGCCGAGCTGACGGTGTGCTTCGCCGACATCCGCGGTTTCACCGCCTTGTCGGAGCGGGTCGAGCCCGAGGAGATGGTGGATCTCCTCAACGAGTTCCTCAGCTCCATGACCGAAATCGTGTTCGAGCATGGGGGGACCCTCGACAAGTACGTCGGTGACGCCCTCATGGTGTTCTTCGGCGACCCGGTGCCGTTCGACGATCACGCCGAGCGAGCCGTGCGGATGGCATTCGCCATGCAGGCCCGGCTCGGCGAGATGCGACGCCAGCTGCTGGACCAGGCTCGGGAGCCGATCTCGGCCGGTGTTGGTATCTCGACCGGGTTCGTCACGGTCGGGAACATCGGGTCGTCGAGCCGTATGGACTACACGGTCATCGGAAATCACGTGAATCTCGCCTCGCGCCTGGCCGATCTGGCCGAGGCCGGCGAGATCCTGATCGGCGAGCGAACCATGGCGGCCGTGCGCGACCTGGTCGAAGCCGAAGAGGTCGATCAGGTCGAGCTGAAGGGAGTGCACCGCCCGGTGCGCTACTCCCGGGTCTTGCGGGTGCTGGACGGCCAGTAGGTCCCACCCCGTTCAAGAATCCGGCGCCTGTCTCCGATACCCACCTCATGACGACCCGCCGCCCTCCCCTGTTGATCCTGTTCGCCCTGGTCGCCGGCCTCGTGCTGGGGCTCAGCCCCGTCCCGGCTCCCGCCGCCAGCGACGATCCCCATCTCGACGAAGGGTTCGAAGACGGCATCGACGTGTTCGATGCCGGTGCTTGGGGGATGGAACCACTCGGCAGCGGGCACGTCGGATCGGGCCTGAAGTCGGTCATTCCTGCCGGTGGGCATTGGGGCAGCAGCGGGCATTGGGCCTTCAAGCAGCATGGGCTGTCGGAGCCGGAGAGCCTCTACTGGCGCTACTGGCTCCGCTTCCCCGAGGGCTTCTACATCGAGCCTCCCAATCGGGGCAAGCTCCCGGGCGTGGCAGGCCTCTACACCTACAACTGCCTGGGAGGCCGTCCCTCGACGCCGGAGGAGCCCTGCTTCAGCGCCAGGATGCTGTTCTCCCGGACCTATCCGCCCTACGGCCAGCCCGGCTATCCCAACGGCCCCGACGACAAGACCCTGATCGGCTTCTACGCCTACCACCTCGACAGCCCGGACACCCGCGGCGACATCTGGACCTGGGATCCAGAGGTGGCAACCCTCGACCACGGCCCCTGGTATTGCATCGAGGGCCGCATCCAGCTGAACACCCCCGGCCAGCACGATGGGGTCCTGGAGGGGTGGGTGGACGGTGAGTCCGCCTTCGTTCGGGACGACATCGCCTTTCGCCGGGCCGACGAGGGCTGGATCAAGGTCAAGAGCTTCTGGTTCGACGTCTACTACGGGGGCGGAGAGTCGGCGGTGGCCAATCAGATCCACTTCGACTCGCTCGCCTTCGGGCCGGCCCGGATCGGCTGTGACGATTCCGTTGTGTTCACACCGCCGTTCCGGGACGACGAAGACCACGTGTTCGAGGCGGACATCATCTGGCTGGCCGAGCAGGGTGTCACCAAGGGCTGCAACCCGCCCGTCAACGACCTGTTCTGCCCCAACCAGAGCGTGACCCGGGGGGAGATGGCGGCGTTCCTCACCCGAGCGCTGGGACTCGCCCTGCCCGAGGCGGCCGACTCGTTCCGCGACGACGACACCAGCGTGTTCGTCGCCGAGATCGAAGCGCTGGCCGCCGCCGGTATCACGAAGGGCTGTAACCCGCCCAAGAACGATCTCTACTGTCCCGACCAGACCCTCAGTCGGGGGGAGATGGCGGCGTTCCTGGCCCGGGCCTATGACCTGCCCGATGCGGGTGACGACGACCGGTTCGTCGACGACGATGGATCGGTCTTCGAGCATGATCTGGAGCGGCTGGCGGCCGA
>JBFGJL010000029.1:0-8718 GCA_041577235.1 Acidimicrobiia bacterium
CTACTTCCAGGCGCGGCGCTGCGCCCTGGCGGTGGCCCGCGAGGCGGAGCGCCGCCACCCCCGCGCCACCACGGCCTGGTGGAAGGAGGAGCGCTCCGGCGTGTTCATCGACTTCAACCAGATGGCTCGGGACAAGACCATCTCCTCCGCCTACGGAATCCGGCCCACCGGCTACGTGTCCGCCCCGTTCCGGTGGGACGAGCTGGACGACATCGCCATCGAAGACTTTCCCCTCGACCGGTTCGCCGACCGCTTCCGGCAGGAAGGCGACCTCACCGCCGGCATCGACGAGGCAGCGGGCCGGATCGACCGCCTCCTGGAGTGGGTGGTGCGGGACGAGGAGCAGCACGGTCTGGGCGACGCCCCCTGGCCGCCCCACTACCCCAAGCAGCCGGGGGAGCCTCCCCGGGTGCAGCCCTCGAAGCAGCGCCGGGCAAACGATGAGTACTGACCCCGACTACGCGATCCGGGACCAGACGGCGTCCCTAGGGGTTGGGTGAGATCGGCTCGTCCGCCACCTCCAGCGGGCCCGGTGGGGGGACGGGGACGGTGCGGAGGCGGTCGACCGCCCGCGCCTCGCCCTGGACGGCAGCGGAGATGAGCACCAGCACCGCCGCCGCTCCCAGCATCACCGCCTGCACTCCAAACCGGGCGGCCAGCGCCGGCACGATCACCAGCGGCAGCAGATGGGCGGTCTCGACGTGGACTTGGAGAGTTCCGGTGATCCGGCCGATCATGCCCTCGGGCGAGTTGAGGTGCACGAGGGTGCGATGCATCGGGGTGAACAGTCCGATGATGGTTCCCCACACCGCCGCTCCGGTCGCCACCACGACCAGCGACGAGGTACCGGCGTAGATCACCGCCCCCAGCCCATTGAGGGCGACCAGGGCGACGGCCGTGCGGGCGGAGGTGAATCCGGAGGGAAGCCGGCTCAGCCAGGTCGCTCCGCCCACCATGCCCAGCCCGAAGAGGGCGTTGATCCAGCCCAGGGCCTCCGGCCCGGTGCCCACCACGTCGCGGAAGTAGAGCGGCTCCAGAGCCGAGAAGGTCCCGTACAGGATCCAGGCCACGGTGCCGAGCAGCACGTAGAGGCGGAGCTGGCGGCTGCGGTAGCTGAAGCGGAAGCCCTCCCGCACCTCGGCGAGCCCTCCTCGCTGCTCGCGGTGGGCCAACGCCTTCACCTTCACCGTCATGATCAGGGCGGCCCCCACCAAGGAGGTGGCGGCGTCGAGCACGAAGATCCAATCGATCGACCAGAAACGAACGATCACCGCTCCCAGCGCCGGCCCCACCACGAAGGCGGCGGTACCGGCCGCCTCCAGCGCCGAGTTCGCCCGCACGAGCTGCTGCTCGTCGTCGGTGAGGTAGGGGGCGATGGCGGCGATGGCGGTGAACACGGGCGCCCCCACCAGACCGAGCAGCGATGCCAGCAGGGTGAGCTGGAGCAGGGAGCCGGCCAGCGTGATCGAGAGGGCGGCAGGCACGAACAGGACCTCGCCCACGATCAGCACCCGGCGAGGATCGAAGCGGTCGACCAGGACCCCGGCCAGCGCCGAACCGATCAGCGAGGACACCCCCAAGCCGCCCATCAGGAGGGCGAGGCCGGCCGGGTCGGCATCGAACTCGAAGGCGGCGAATCCCCAGATGCCCACGAAGAAGGCGGCTTCGCCACCGGAGCGCGACACGAAGCGGGCGATCACCACCCGGGCGAGGTTGGTGTCGATGCGCGCGCCGGCGGCCATGGTCTTCCTCATGGGGCCATTCTCGCCGCGGCCCGGGCCGGCGTGCGGCCCAATTCTGTCGGATACGCTCACGGCGATGACCCGCAAGTCGAGCTTCCTGTCCGACGAGCTCCAGGAGTATCTGACGCGCCACGGCACGCCACCCGACCCGGTGCTGGCCGATCTGGCGGAGGAGACGGCCCGGCTCTTCCTGGCCGACATGCAGATCGCCCCCGAGCAGGGCACGCTCCTCACCCAACTGACCTCGTTCGGGCGGGTCCGGGCCGCCATCGAGATCGGGACCTTCACCGGCTATTCGTCGATCTGCATCGCCCGCGGGCTCGTCCCCGGCGGGCGCCTGATCTGCTGCGACGTCAGCGAGAAGTGGACGGCGATGGCCCGCCGGTATTGGGAGCGGGCCGGTGTCGCCGACCGGATCGAGCTGCGGCTCGGCCCGGCCGCCGAGACGCTCCGGGCGCTGCCGGAGGAGCCGACCTTCGACCTCGCCTTCATCGACGCCGACAAGGTCGGCTACCTCGACTACTACCGCCTGCTGGTGCCCCGGCTGAGGCCGGGGGGCCTCCTGCTGGCCGACAACGTGCTCTGGTCGGCGAAGGTGGTCAGCGCCGCCGAGGAGGGGAGGGACACGGAGGCCTTGCGGCGCTTCAACGACGAGGTGGCTGCAGACCAGCGAGTCGACGTGGTGATGCTCCCCCTGGCCGACGGTCTAACTTTGGCCCGCAAGCTCAGCTGAGTGGCCGGCGGTAGACGGCGGCGGTCCGCACCACCCGGAACCCGAGTCGCTCGTACACTCGCAGGGCGCCGGTCGGGTTCTCTGTGTGCACCCCCAGCGCCGCTTCTTCCATGCCCCGTTCCTTGAGGTCGTGCAGGCTGGCGACGATCAGGGCGCTGGCCACCCCCCGCCGGCGCCAGTCGCGGGCGGTGGCGATGTCCTCGGTGTAGCCCCGCTTGCGCCCGTAGGCCGCGTTCTCCTCCTCGTTGATGAAGGTCTTGACCTGGCCCACCACCCGGTCGCCCTCCCAGGCCACCCTCCACAGGCCGATGTCGAGGTGGGGTGTGGCGAGATAGGCCTCGATGTCCGCTTCGGTGGGCGGAGCCGCCCCCCAATGGTCGCGGAAGGCTTCGACGTCCGCCTCGATGATCGTCCGCACCTGGTCGGGCCGCACCGGGCGTACCTCCAGCCCGGCCGGGAGCGGACAGTCGGGCAGGTCGTCGAGGTCGGGTCGCACCATGTCGGCCCCGTAGGTCTCCACCTGGTAGCCGGCCCGCTCGAGCAGGACGGCGGCGCCGGGATTGCGATCTTCTGCGAACGACTCGAAGTACTTGGGTCCGGCCGGGTGACCGGCCGCCATCTGGCGGATCCGAGCCTGGACCCTGGCCAATATGGCGCCGCCGATGCCCCGGCGCCGCCAGGCGGGGTGGACAAACCCGTAGTGGAAGTACACGTGGGGGCCCTCGTACTCCTGCCGCCACTCCAGGCGGGCGTAGCCGATCACTCGGCGCTCCTCCTCGGCCAGGACCACGTCCAGCTCCGGGTCCCAGTTGCCGGGATGCTCGAAGTCGGCCGCCAGGTCGGCGGCGGTGACGAACTGATCGATGCCGTCGGCCCCGTTGCAGTCGTTGACCAGGGCGGCGATGCTGGCCAGGTCGGCCGGCCCCGCATACGCCCGCAGGAGGTGCTCGGTGGTGGATCCGGAGGTCATCGGGGGCAGCGTATCCTCCCGGGCCCGGCGCCGCCGATGGTTTTCCCCGTCCCGACCTAGGGTGACGGCATGGCCGCCATCAGGCTCCGGGGCGTGTCCAAGGTGGAGACGGACGGCACCGTCTCCGTCGCCGACGTCGATCTCGATGTCGCCGAGGGCGAGCTGGTGGCGCTGGTGGGGCCGTCGGGGGCGGGCAAGACGACGGTGCTGCGGTTGGTGGCGGGTCTCGACTCTCCCACCACCGGGGAGATCCGCTTCGACGGGGAGCGGGTGGAGCAGCTGACCGTCGCCCAGCGGGGGGTGGCCATGGTCGCCCAGGAGGCGGGGCTGTTCCCCCATCGCACCGCCGCCGGCAACATCGAGTTCCCGCTCCTGCTGCAGAGGGTGCCGGCCGGCGAGCGTCGGCGCCGGGTGGGCGCTGCCGCCGGGCGGTTGCATCTGGGGCGGGGGGTGCTGGCCCGCCGTCCCCGTGAGCTCTCGGCCGGCCACCGACACCTGGTGGCCACCGGCCGGTCGCTGGTCAGGACACCGAGGGTGTGGCTGGTGGACGAGCCCCTCGCTCAGGTCGATCAGGCCGCCCGCCGGGAGCTTCGGGCGGAGCTGGTGCGGGTCCAGCGGGAGATGGGGGTGTCCACCATCTACGTCACCAACGATCAGGCGGAGGCGATGGCGGTGGCCGACCGGCTGGTGGTGATGCGGAAGGGCCGGATCGAGCAGGAGGGGGCGCCGCTCGACCTCTACCAGCGGCCGGCGTCGGCCTTCGTCGCCTCCTTCCTCGGCACTCCACCGATGGCGTTGCTGCCCGCCACCATCGAGGAGGGGTCCGGCCTCCGGATCGGCCGCGATCTGCTGGCGGTGGACGGCCTCGAAGGCGCACCGGGTCCGGTGACGGTGGGTCTGCGGGCGGAGCACGTGGTCCCGGCCTCGCCGGGGACGCCCTTCACCCGCTGCCTGCACGGCACGGTGGCCCGGGTGGAGGAGCATGGCTCCCATCGGCTCTTGTTCTGCCGGTTGCCCCAGGCCGGCGAGGTGGTGGCCCGTTCGTCCGGTCCGAGGCCGGGAATCGGTGACTCCATCGAGCTGGCCGTTGCCCCCTCCCACCTGCATCTGTTCGACCCGCAAACGGGGCGTCGCCGGTCGTCTGTGTGATACTGCGCCCAACCGACCGAGGAGCGGCCGCCGATGGAAGTGCGATCGATCACCGCCGCCGACACCCGTCCATTGCGGCAGGCGGTGCTGCGTCCGCACCAGACGATCGACGAGCTCGTGTTCCCGGGAGAGGAGGATCCCGTCGCCGGCCACCTCGGAGTGTTCGACGACGAGGAGCTGATCGGGGTGGTGTCGATCTTCCCGGAGCCGCGAGAGGCGGGAGACGACGGAGGCTGGAGGATTCGAGGCATGGCCACCGCCCCCGCCTGGCGCCGCCGGGGAGTGGGAGCGGCGTTGCTGACCGCCGCCCTCGCCCATGTCGTCGCCGCCGGAGGCACCTCGGTCTGGTGTAGCGCCCGAACTCCGGCGGTGGGGTTCTACGAGCGGTTCGGGTTCGGGACCGTCGGGGACGAGTACGACGTGCCCGACATCGGCCCGCATTACCTGATGGAGCGCTCGATCTGACCGGGCAGCACCGCGTCAGGCCGACCCGGACCCGCCTGTTCGGGAGTGACACCGCCACGTTCCTCGGTGTCGCCCTGGTGGTGGGGGTGGCGGTGGGAGCGGGAGCGGCGCTGCTGGTGAGCTCGATCGAGTGGGTGGGGGAAGCGCTCCACTGGATCGGGGCCCGGATGGGGATGGGGAAGGCGGCGGTCCTCTTCACCGTCCCGGCCGGACTGCTCGCCGCCTACTGGGTGGCCAATCGGATGGCTCCCGAGGTGGTGGGGGACGGTGTCCCCGCCGCCGCCGAGGCGCTGGCGGTGCGGGGCGGGTACGTTCCCGGCCGGGCCGCTCCCTACAAGATCCTGGCCACCGCCCTGACGCTGGGAGGAGGAGGCTCCGCCGGCCGGGAGGGCCCCATCGTCCAGGTGGGAGCCTCGGTGGGCTCGTTCGTGGCTCGTCGCTTCGGCTTGGGGGAGGACCAGATCCGGGGGCTGGTGGCGGCCGGCGCCGGGGCCGGGATCGGGGCCAGCTTCAACGCCCCCATCGCCGGGATGCTGTTCGCCATGGAGGTGATCCTCGGCAGCTTTGCCGTCCGTCACATCTCGGCGGTGGTGGTGGCCTCGGTGGCGGCGGCGGTCACCAGCCGCCAGCTGGTGGGCGAGGAGCTGGCGCTGCGGGCCTTTCCCTGGCGGTTGCAGGACCCACGGGAGCTGCTGCTCTACGCCCTGTTGGCATTGGTGGTGGTAGCCGCCGCCTACCTCTTCCTCCGTGTGCTCGACCTCGCCGAGTGGGCGTCGGCTCGGTGGAGCCGGCTGGGCTGGTTCCGGCCGGTGCTGGTGGGTCTGGCCATCGGGGGGCTGGGCATGGTGGAACCCGATCTGTTGGGGACCGGCCAGCGGTTCGTGGGCGAACTGCTGAAACTCGAACTGGCCGACACCACGATGTGGTGGGCGTTGCTGTCGCTGGCGCTGCTGAAGATCGTGGCCACCTCGGCCACGTTGGGGGCCCGAACGTCGGGCGGGGCGTTCATGCCTTCCCTCTTCATCGGGGCGACGGTGGGCGCCGCCTTCGCCGACCTGGTCGATCCCCTCTGGAACATCTCGCCGATCATGCCGGGGCCGTTTGCGGTGGTGGGCATGGCTGCCGTGTTCGCGGCGGTGGCGCGGGCGCCCCTCACGGCCATCCTCATCGTGTTCGAGATCACCGGCGACTACAACCTGGTGCTGCCGCTCATGCTCACCGCCGCTCTCGCCACCACCGTCATCGACCGCCTCCATCCCGAGACCGTCTACACGATGGCCCTGTCCCGCAAGGGGATTCGGCCGGTCCGCACCAGCGAGGTGGACCTGCTCGACACGGTGACGGTGGGGGAGGTGATGTCCCGCAACCCCACCTTTGTCACCCCCTCCATGTCGCTGCAGGAGGTCCAGCGTCTGTTCGACCAGCACCGCCATCACGGCCTGGCCGTGGTCGACGCCGACGGCGACCTGGTCGGCATCATCTCGGTGACCGACATCCTGCGGGCAGGGGAGACGGGCGTTGCCACCAAGGCCGGGGAGGTGATGACCCGCCGGCCGGTCACGGTGACCCCCGACCTGCCGGTCTCGATGGCGTTGGAGCGGATGGCGGCATTGGGGGTGGGGCGGCTGCCGGTGGTGGACGCCGGCGATCCGTGGCGCCTGGTCGGCATGTTCCGTCGGGAGGACGCCGTCCGGGCCTATCACCACGCCCTGAGCGCCAGCACCGCCCAGCATCTCGAGCATGGACGGCTGCGGCAGCGGACCGATCCCGGCACCGAGTTCTTCGAGTTCCGGATCCCGACCGGTTCCATGGCGGACGGCAAGCCGGTCCGGGAGGTGGCGTGGCCGGAGGGCGCCACCCTGGTGTCGGTGCGGCGTCAGCGGGAGGTGCTGGTACCGACCGGCTCCACCGTGTTGCAGGCCGACGACGTGGTGGCCGCCTTCGGCACCAAGACGGCCCGCAGCCGGCTGATCGAGCGGCTGAACGCCACCGGCGACGAACCGACCGCCGAGATCATCCTGCCCCCCGTCGAGGACCAGGCCGGCGACGCATAGACTGCCCTCCCCTGCGACCAAAGGACGACTGGTGGCGGCCATCGACATGCGCGACCTCGCCAAGCACTACGGCGAGACACGGGCGGTGGACGGGGTCTCTCTCCGGGTCGAGACCGGCGAGGTGCTGGCCTTGCTCGGGCCCAACGGGGCGGGGAAGACCACCACCGTCGAGGTCCTGGAGGGACATCGCCGCCGCACCGCCGGGGAAGTCACGGTGCTGGGCTTCGACCCCGAGACGGGCGGACGCGAGTTCCGGGAGCGGATCGGGATCGTGCTCCAGAGCGGAGCGGTGGAGCGCGAGCTGACGGTGCGGGAGGCGGTCGAGTTGTACGCCGGCATGTACCCCCGTCGGCGCTCCACCGACGAGGTGATCGAACTGGTGGGGCTGGAAGAGAATGCCGACGCCCGCACCAAGACGCTGTCGGGAGGCCAGCAGCGGCGACTGGAGCTGGCGTTGGGGATCATCGGCGATCCCGACGTGATCTTCCTGGACGAGCCCACCACCGGGTTCGACCCTTCCGCCCGCCGCCAGGCCTGGGAGTTGGTGGGGAACCTGCGGGGGTTGGGGAAGACCATCCTCCTCACCACCCACTACATGGACGAAGCGCAGAACCTGGCGGATCGGGTGGCGGTGATCGCCCGCGGCCGGATCGTGGCGGAGGGCCCACCCGAGAGCATCGGCGGTCGCGACACCCGACAGGCGGTGATCTCCTTCCGCCTGCCTCCGGCCGCGTCCGGGCTCTCGGACGTGCTGCCCGCAGCGAGATCGACCGCCGAAGGCGGGGTGGAGGTCACTACGGACCAGCCCACCGAGATGCTCCACCGTCTCACCGGGTGGGCGCTGGAACAGGGTGTGGAGCTGGCGGGCCTCACCGTGACCCGCCCCAGCCTCGAAGACGTGTACCTGGCCCTCACCGAGGGAGGAGACCAGTGATCGCCGAGCCGGCCGCACCTGGACGCACCCGTACCTCCCGGCTCCTGTTCCGTCAGATCCGATATCAGAACAAGCTGTTCTGGCGGACACCCGTGGCCGCCTTCTTCACTCTGATCTTCCCCCTCATGTTCCTCATCCTGTTCACCGCCATCTTCGGC
The DNA here is from genome assembly GCA_041577235.1 of Acidimicrobiia bacterium. Taxonomy (GTDB): domain Bacteria; phylum Actinomycetota; class Acidimicrobiia; order Spongiisociales; family DATADW01; genus JBFGJL01. Next base: position 8,206 of record JBFGJL010000029.1, read on the forward strand.
AACGAGCTGATCGAGCCGCTGGGGGTCACCACCGCCCAGTTCTACGCCCCGGCGCTGGCCGTCTTCGGGGCGGCCTCGGCCACCTACACGAACCTGGGGGTCGGCACGGCCATCGCCCGCGACAACGGGATCCTCAAACGGGTCCGGGGCACGCCCCTGCCGCCCTGGATCTACCTGGCCGGTCGGGTGGGGTCGGCGATTTGGGTGGCGGCCCTGGCCGTGGTGCTGATGATGGGGGTGGGGATCGTCTTCTACGGCGTCGAGATCATCCCCCGCACCGTGGCGGCGGCGGCGGCCGCCTTCCTGGCCGGGGTGGCGTCGTTCGCCGCCCTCGGATTGATGGTGGCGGCTTTCACGCCGAGCGGTGACAGCGCCCCGGCCGTCACCAACGCCACCCTCCTCCCGGTGGCCTTCGTATCCGACGTGTTCATCGTCCTGGCCGATCCGCCCGCCTGGCTGGAGGTGGCCGGCAACGTCTTCCCGCTGAAGCACTTCGTCAAGGCGTTCGGGGGA
>JBFGJL010000030.1:0-8718 GCA_041577235.1 Acidimicrobiia bacterium
GCGGCCCCGTGCACCTGGGGGGCGCAGCGCAGGCTGTAGGCGTCCTGCACGGCGTGGACGAAGTCGTCGGCATGACTGGCTCCGATCTCCGAACCCTCCAGCAGGCGGCCGATGAGCTCGGCCGAGGTCACCTGGCCGGGATGGGGACGCAGCCGGTGGAGTTCCGGTCGGAAAGGACGGGAGCTGCCCATCAGGGCTTCCACCGACAGAGCGCACGCCAGGTCGGAGGCCCGGGCCAGCCGCTCGGCCCGATCGAGTCCCAGCACCCCGAAAGCCAGCATGCCCTCGGTGCCGTTGAGCAGGCTCAATCCCTCCTTGGCCAGCAGCCGGATCGGTTCCAACTCGTGCCGGGTCAGCACCTCGGCCGCCGGCCGCGGGTGACCCTCGTCGGTCAGCCAACCCTCGCCGATGAGGGGGAGGGCCAGATGGGCGAACGGAGCGAGGTCGCCCGACGCTCCCACCGAGCCCTGGCCGGGCACCACCGGCAGCAGGTCGAGTCGGAGCAGGTCGAGGTAGCGCTGGGGAAGGAGGGCCCGCACTCCGGAGTGGCCCTGGGCGAGGGTCCGGGCCCGCAGCAGCATCATCGCCCGTACCAGCGGCGCCGGGAGCGGGGCCCCCACGCCGGCAGCATGGGAGCGCAGCATCGACACCTGCAGGTGCTCGGCCTCGGTCGGATCGATCCGAGTGGAGGCGAGGGCGCCGAACCCGGTGGTGATCCCGTACACCACCTGTCCCTCTGCCACCGCCCGCTCCACCACCCGCCGGGCGGGCTCCATCCGGGCAGCCAGGTCCGGTGCCGCCACCGCGGAGGCTCGCCGGTGGGCGACATCCACCACCTGCGCCACCGTCAGCGGCCCGCCGTCGATCGTCACCGTTGCCGCCATCGCAGCCTGAGGTTAGGCCTGCAACGGCCGCCCACCGAGCCTTGCCCACGACCACGGAGAGCGCGATAGTGTGGGATGACACACGGAGGTGGGGATGCGACGGTGCGTGGCGGTGATCGGAGCGGCGGTGCTGGCGGTGGCGCTGGCGGCGGGGGCGGCCGGCGCGGCAGTGCTGCCTGGCACCGGGCTCGCCCAGCCCGCCCCTACCGACGAGCAGGGCGAGACGCTGGGAAGAGGAGCCCTCGGCCACGTGGCAGTGATCGCCGCCGCTTTCGACGGGGTGGACGAGGAGCAGGTCCTAGCCCTCAAGCAGCAGGGAGTGGGATTCGGAGCGATCGTGAAGCTGCTGGCGCTGGCGGAGGCGGCCGGCACCAGCGTCGACGACCTCCTGGCCGAAGCCTCGACCGGTCCCGACGGTGAGTTGGAGTTCGACTTCGGCGCGCTCCGGGCCGAGCTCACTCCCGAGCAGCTGGCAGGCTTGAGCGACCTCCCCACGAACTTCGGTCAGCTCAAGAAGGCGGCCAAGTTCGCCGACGGACACCCGGGCCGGGGCCTGGGCAAAGGCCTGGAGAAGCAGCGGGGAGGCTGACACCGCCGGGCGAAACGGTCCCGGTAGCGGCCACCCTGCCGGAATCTCGCCGGGCGGAACCCGCCACTCTGCCACTCGTCGGTCCGACCGAAAAGGGTCGTTCGGACCGAATCAATCCGTCGCTTGGCCCGGGCGGCGGTCTCGCCTCGGTCGGAGACTGACCCCAAGTACTTGGCCCAAGTCACTGGGGAGGGTCCATGGTCACGGTCAACCGTCGGTCCTTCATCAAGGGTTCTGCTGCCGTGGGCGGGGCGGTGGCCGCCAGCACCTTCTTGTTCGGTGAGCTCGACACTCTGGTACGAGCCGATCTCGTGGCACAAGCCGGCCCGGTCGAGGACCGTGCCTTCACCACCTGTTGGATCGGCAAGCAGGACTGCGGCATGTCGGCGCGCCGGATCGACGGCCGGGTCGTCAAGTTCGAGGGCATGGAAGGGCACCCCCGCAACGACGGGACCCTCTGTCCGAAAGGACAAGGCCAGATCATCTCGATCTACGACCCGAACCGGGTGAAGACGCCCCTGCTGCGAACCAACGAGAAGGGGGTGACTGGTGAATGGCGGACCGCCTCCTGGGACGAGGCACTGGAGGCGGTGGCGGCCAAGATCAAGGAAGTGAGGGAGGACGACCCCAGCCTCATCCTGTGGCAGAAGGGTCGCTCGAAAGCCAAGGACTTCTACGACGACGCCTTCGTCCGAGCGGTCGGCGCCACCAAGCTGGGCCATGGTGCCTATTGCTCCGACACCGGCTACCGCGCGGTCGAGTACACGATCGGCCTGCACGGAGTGCTCAACCCGGATCTGGTGAACACCAGGTACCTGCTGGCGTGGGGCTGGAACATCACCAACGCCGGCGGCAACAAGTTCTGCTGGATCACCTGGCCGCGGCAGATGATCCAGGCTCGGGAACGGGGCATGAAGATCGTCCACATCGACCCGCGGCTGCGGGCGGCCGGACCTTTCGCCGACCAGTGGGTCCCGATCCGGCCCGGCACCGACCTGGCCCTCGCCCTCGCTCTCTGCAACGAGCTGATCGCGCAGGGCTTCGTGGACCGCCCCTACCTGACCGCTTACACCAACGGCCCCTACCTGGTGGGACAAGACGGGCTGATCCGCAAGGAGACGGTGGGCGAGGGAGACGAGGCGTCCGATGTCGCCTACGTGTGGGATGAGGCCGACGGCGCCGCCAAACTGGCGACCGAGGCCACCCAGCCGGCGCTCACCGGCGAGTACACCGTCGACGGCCAGACCTACCGGACGGCGTTCGAGCTCTTCCAAGAGCACGTCGCCCAATATCCGGCGGAGTGGGCGGCCGACGTCTGCGGCCTCGACGCCTCCACCATCCGCCAGATGGCGGCGGAGTTCGGGCAGAACGCCCAGATCGGAGCCACCACCATGATCGGAGGGGTGGAAGTCCCCTACCGGCCGGTCGGGATCATGGCCTATCACATGGCTCAGCAGGAATTGGGCTTCGCCGCCCTCCGGGCCATGACCATGGTCACCATGCTGGTGGGAGCGGTGGGGGCAGTCGGCGGCCAGCAAGCCGACACGACCTGGAAGATCGACAAGAACTACGCCGCCTTCGAGAACCTGAAGGTCGAAGATCCTCCCTACTCGTACACGCTGAAGGGATCGAAATTCTTCCCCATCAACTCGGGTTACCCGGGGATGGTGGCCAAGGTCATGCAGGACCCGGCTCGCTATGAGGTCGAGAAGCTGCCTCGCATGGCCATCCTCCACATGGTCAACCCGGTGGTTTCCTTCACCTCCCAGCGCGACTTCCTGGAGACCTACGACAAGTTCGAATACGTGGCCGCGATCAGTCCATGGATGTCGGAGACGGCCGACCTGTTCGCCGACGTGGTGCTTCCCTCCGCCACGATCGAGAAGTACGAGGGCCCGATCGACGCCAGCGATGGCTACATCGACGCCAAGACCCTGCGCCTGCCGCCCATGGACCCGCTGTTCGAGTCACGGGGTGAGATCGACATCTATCTCGACCTGACCGAGAAGGTGGGGGTGCTGCACGGAGAGGGTGGGTACCTCGCCGAGGTCAACGCCGAGCTGGGGCTCAGCGAGACCGAGTTCGCCCTCCCCGATGGGACCCGCCCCGAGGTGCGTGACATCTTCGACCGGTGGGCCAAGGCAGAGGGACTGTCCGGGATCGACTTCTTCGAGCAGAACGGCGTGTGGATCAAAGGGGCCATCCCTCCCGACAAGTCCTACGGCTACGCCGCCGACCCTCCGTTCGGGGGTGCCGTGCACCGCTTGTACGGGGAGAGCCTGCTCAAGGCGCAGCAAGCGATGGCCGAGAAGGGGGCCGACCAGATCTACTACCAGGACTACACGCCCTTCCCCACCTACCGCTCTCCCACCATGGAGGGCTCGCCGAGTGAGTACGAGTTCTACCTCATCAGCTACAAGCTGGTGGAGCACAAGCAGTCACGGACTGCCCTCATCCCTCTGCTCACCGAGCTGAGCGGCAAGCAGCGCCTCGAGCTGAATCCCGCCGCCGCCCGCCGGCTGGGGATCGAGGAGGGAGACGAGGTCACCGTTGAGGCCCACAACGCCGTCACCGGGGAGACCCGGCGGCTGCAGACGGTCGCCGCCCTCACCGAGGGGATCCGCCCAGACGTGGTGGGCATGCCCCACCACTTCGGCATGTGGACCCACCCCGCGAGCAAGGACCTCGGTCCGACCCCGAACGAACTCTTCTTCACCGGAGAGGGCTACACCGGCGCCACGGCTGACGCCTCCTTCCACGTGAAGGTAAAGGTCACGAAGGGAGGTGTGATCTGATGACGCGCTACGCGATGGTCGTCGATCTGGACCGGTGCCAGGGGTGCAGAGCCTGCGTGGAAGCGTGCAAGATCGAGAACAACACACCCAGTGCCGTGTTCTGGATGCACGTGTTCCGGCTGGAGGAAGGCGAATACCCGGAGACCAAGCTGACCTTCCTCCCTCGTCCCTGCCAGCACTGCAACAACGCGCCATGCGTCAAGGTGTGCCCCACCGGAGCCCGCTACCGGCGGGAGGACGGACTGGTGCTGACCGACTACGAGCGGTGCATCGGCTGTCGCTACTGCGAGGTGGCCTGCCCGTATGGGGTCAACTACTTCAACTGGCGGAAGCCCGCAGACGCCTGGGCCGACTATCAGATTCCATTCGACGACGCCGATCTGGCGGGGGTGACGGGAGGAGCCGTTCCCGCCTACCGGAACCCGGACCACGATCAGCCGCACGGTGAGGAGCAGCGGATGACCTCCGGCAGCGCTCACTTCAAGGGTGTGATGGAGAAATGCACGTTCTGCGTGCACCGGGTGGAGAAGGGAATGCTGCCCGCCTGTGTCGACACCTGCCCGGTGGGCGCCCTCACCTTTGGCGACAGCGACGACGAGCAGTCACCGATCTCGGCCTACCTCCGAAACCACGAGCACTTCCAGCTGCTCGAGGAGCTGGGAACCGACCCGAACGTCCATTACGTGGGCGGCACACCGCCGACGTCCGAAGCCAGAGAGATCGAACGACCACTCACGGGGGTATGAGCGATGGCGACCCAAGACATCACCCACCAACCGCTCCCCCAGGGAGTGGGACGATTCAATCGAGGATGGATGGCCTTCATGGTCGTGGCCTTGCTCGGACTGGCGGCAGGCCTGGTCGGACTGGTGGTCGAGCTCAGCCAGGGGATGGTGGCCACCGGCATGCGCGACCTTGGAACGATGGGCGGCGCCACGTGGGGTCTCTACATCTCGATGGTCGTCTACTTCGTCGGGATCAGCTTCGCCGGGATCACGGTGGCGGCCCTCATCCGGCTGTTCGACCTCGACCGGCTCAAGGGCGTGGCCCGCATGGCCGAGGTGGTGACCGTGGTGGCCCTGCTGTTGGGGGCGCTGGCGATCATCGTCGATCTCGGACAGCCGCTGCGGGGCGTGATCAACCTGTTCCGCTACGCCCGGCCGCAGTCACCGTTCTTCGGCACGTTCAGCCTGGTGCTGGCCGGGTACCTGTTCGCCAGCCTCGTGTACCTGTACCTGACGTCGCGACCCGACGCCGCCCGCCTGGCTCGCCAACCCTCCCGACTCCAGGGTTTCTACCGGCTGTGGGCGGCCGGCTATGAAGACACGGAAGACCAACGGCAGCGCGATCGACGCGCCACCTTCTGGCTGGCGCTGGCAATCGTCCCGCTGCTCATCATCGCCCATTCCTCGCTGGGGTTCGTCTTCGGTCTGCAGGTCGGCCGCCCCGGCTGGTTCAGCACGCTGCAGGCCCCGGCCTTCGTCGTGCTGGCCGGCGTGTCCGGGATCGGGATCCTGATCATCCTCGCCGCCATCCTGCGGAAGGTGGTCGGCGAGGAGCGTCGGATCGGCCCGGAGGCCTTTGCCTGGCTCGGCCGGTTCCTGATGCTGCTGCTGATCGTCTACCTGTACTTCGTGGCGGTCGAGATCCTGACCACCATCTACCAGCCCACCGTCGCCGAGCAGCAGCTCTCGGCGGCTCTGCTGACCGGTCGCTACGCTTGGCTGTTCTGGGGATCGATCGCACTCCTGGTGCTGCCGGCCCTGGCCTTGGTGTGGATGGCAATCGCCAGACATTGGCGGATCGGCTGGCTGGTGGCGATCGGCGCCCTGGTCAATCTGGGAGCGATCGGCAAGCGATACCTCATCGTGGTCCCGTCCGAGACCCACGGACAGCTCATGCCCTACGGGATCGGGAGCTACAGCCCCAGTTGGGTGGAGTACGCAGTGGTCATCGGCCTCTTCTCGCTGGGAGCGCTGCTGATCGGGCTGTTCATGAAGGTCTTCCCCATCATCGAAATGGAGGAGGAAACATCATGACGCGACGCGGCGTCGTCACCCTGGCGATGATCGTCCTGGGCGTGGCACTGATGGCGTTCGCCTACTTCGCCGGTTCGGCCCCCTGGTGCGCGTCCGGCGTGGAGTGCAGCAACCCCCGTCTCGACTGGTCACCTGCCATCTTCGTGGCCGGAGTGATCGTGGCATTCTCGTCTGCGCTCTACTACGAGATCGCCAAGGACGAGAAGCGTCCCGGGAAACGGTGAACCTCGAGCGGCTCGCCAGACTACGTCAGGGCATCTACCGGCTGGCGGCGGCTGGCTTCGCTCGTCCCCGGTCGGACCTGGGCGACCTCGGGGTCTCATCGATCGAGGTCCTGGTCGGGCTCGACCTGTTCGACTACCCCTTCGGTCCGGCCTGGGAGGAGGTGGCCCGTACGCTCGAGGCCGCCGACCCCTCTCAACTGGCGTCCGCCCACGTCGAGTTGTTCGACCGTGGCGTAGGGCCGGACGCTTGCCCGCCCTTCGAATCGGCCCACCGCAGCGAGGGCCGTCCGGGAGCCGAAGCCGCCCTCTACGCCCAACTGCGCCGCGACTACCAGACGTTCGGGCTGCAGCCGGCCACCACCGCCATCACCCCTGACCACATCACCGTGGAGCTCGAGGCAATGTCGTGGCTGTGCCGGATCGAGAGGCAACAACGGGAGGCAGGCCGCTCGGTGGCCATGACTCTCGCCCGCCAGCAGGCCTTCCTGCGAGACCATCTCGTGTCGTGGATCCCGTCCTTCGCGTCCCAGCTGCGCCGCGCCGACCGCCATCCGTTCTACTCGGCTCTTGCGGCCGCCCTGCACGCATTCACCACTCACGATCACGACCTGGTCGGCCGGCTGCTGGAGCTCGAACAGCCGGAGTTCCAGACATGAGGGTCGTGGCGCTCTGCCGGGACCACGGCACTCCCTCGATCGCGGGCGTCGGCCACGACGAGGTGGTGTTGATCGACGACCTCTGTGTCCGACCGGCTGGACTGGCCGCGTTGCCGGAGGCGACGGAGCAGCTGGTGGTCGGTCTCCACCGGTCGGAAGCCGCCATGGGTGCCGTCCAGTCGAGCCTCCGCCGCCTCGGCTTCGACCCGATGGGGGTGGGCATCGTAGAACTGGAAGGGGTGGGCGGAGATCCGCACCGGCTGACCGTGCTCGTGGCCGGGGCCGCCGCCCGGAGCGGCGCCTACCCCGGGTCCACCCCTGAGCAGCTGAAGCTGGCAGCGCCTCGGGCTCTCAGCCGGCGGTCACTCCTCACCCTGGCCGCGCCCACCTACATCGGCGCCCCGGCGATCGAACCCCTCGTGTGCACGGCGATGGACGGCTGCAGAGTGTGCACCCGAGCCTGCCCGGTGTCGGCCCTCACCTGGAACGGCGGGTCGATCTCGTACGACAAGGCGGCTTGTGTTTCCTGTGGCATCTGCGTCACCGTCTGTCCGGTGGGAGCGGCCGTCAACCCGGAGGCGACGCCGGCCGCCATCGAGGCGGAAGTCGGGGCGATCGTGACGGCGGCGGACGCTCCGGCCGGGATTCGCTATGTCTGCCGGGACGGCACCGCCCCAGTCGACCAACCGGGCTGGTATTCGGTGCGGGTGCCGTGCACGAGCATGCTCACGGTCGGCTGGCTGCTCGCACCCCTGCTGATGGGGGCCGCCGGAGTGGACGCCCTCGCCTGTGGCGATGGCGGGTGCCGGCTGGCGCTCGACGAACACCTGCGGCAGCGAACGGTCGGGGCTCGGGCGATCCTGGCCGCGTTCGGACTGCCCGACCGAATCGGCCATCTCCATCCGGACGACGCCTTCCCCCGATCCACGATTCCGGGCGGCGTGTTCGGGCACGATGGGGAGTCACGGGTCATCCAGCACCTCGCTCCCGACCTCCTGGACGGAGCAGCTGTGCGGGTGGCAGGCGGACAGACCGGAATGGTGCGGATCGATCCGGAGACCTGCACCGCCTGCAGCATGTGCGCAGTGAGCTGCCCGACCGGGGCCCTCGGCTCCACCCAGTTGGCCGACGCCGTCGAGATCAGCTTCGATCCATCGGCTTGCACCGCCTGCGGCCAGTGTCTCGCAGTCTGTCCCGAGATCGAGGCTGGTGCGATCTCGCTCGAGGCCGGCTTCGACCTGCGGGATTGGGAGCAGGGACGCCAAGTCGTGCGGCGAGCGACCTCACGACGCTGTGAGCGTTGCGGCGGCCCCATCGCGCCCGATCCCATGCTCGACCGGATCGCGACTCTGCTGGGCGACGAGCACGCCGGCGCCCTGTCGGTGATGAGCACGATCTGCCTGAAGTGCCGAGGCCGGTGAGCGCTCAGCCGCTGATGACCAGCTCCCCCACCATCCCGGCGGTGACATGGCCGGGCACCGAGCAGACCACCTGATAGCGCCCCGGAGCGATGCCGGTGAGGTCGGCGCGA
>JBFGJL010000031.1:0-8676 GCA_041577235.1 Acidimicrobiia bacterium
CCGGCCGGCCGGTGCGAGTGGGTCCGGAGAGGGCTCCTGCTCCCCCCGGCCCGATCGCCACCAGTTTCCCGCCTACCACGGTCGGATCACCGCCGGTGCCGGCCGGAGGATGGGTGCCGCTGGCGCTGCCCGGCCAAGGCAGCCTCCGCTCGATTGCGGCTGCCCCCGACGGAACGGTGGTGGCGGTAGGCAGCCGGGGGGACGCGAGCGGCAGCTTCGTGTGGTTGAGCGCCGGCGGATCCCGCTGGTCGCCGGTGACGGACCTCGCCGAGGACCTGACCGCGGCCGAGGTGCTGTCGGTCGTCGCCGGCGGGCCCGGGTTCGTGGCGGTCGGCCGGGTCCCGCTGGAAGATCCGACCGACCTGGCGCCCGGATTCCTGGCGGGCGGTTTGGTCCCGGTGGGGGGATCCTTCGACTCGTCGCCGAGGTTGTTCCGGCCGGGGGTGTGGGTGTCGCCGGATGGGTGGCGCTGGGACTCGGTGGGCGACGACCAGGTGGAGACGGCCGCCGGGTTGGGAGCCATGCATCGAGTGGCGGAGCATCGTGGCCGTCTGGTGGCGGTGGGTTTCGAGGGCGAGCAGGCCGGCGAGTATGCGGCCGCCACCCGCTTCCTGCCCGGCACCGGGGGAGGGGCGATCTGGTGGTCGGACGACGGTATCGGGTGGCAGCGGGCCGCGCTGGAAGGCCCGGGCGACCAGGCGGATGGGATCCTGCTGGTCGACCTGACCTCGACGTCGGAGGGTCTGGTGGCGGTGGGAAGCCGCGACGGGCGGCCGGCGGCATGGTCCTCACCCGACGGCAAACGGTGGTCGGCCATGCCCGGCTTGGGCTCCCTCCCCGGCAACGTGGTCACCTCGGTGACGGGCCTGCCGGCGGGTGGAGCGCTGGCGACGGTGGCGCCGGCGGGAACGCTCGACTACACCCTGGAGTTCCCCTATCCCCCCGCCGAGCTGTGGTACGCCGCCGCCGCCGGGAGCTGGACCCGGGTGCCGCAGGAGGGGCTCACCAACCTCCACCCCACCCTGCTCCGTGCCGTGGGGGAGCAGGTGGTGGCCCTCTCCGAGTCGCCCGGTCCGGTCACCAGCCTGGCGATGGCGGTGAGAGGGGCCGGGGGTGGGCCGGAATGGGAGCCGGTGTCCTGGGGGGAGGCGTCCGGGTTGGGCTACCGGGCGCGGGCCGGAGCCGGCTCCGTCGGCGACGTCCTCGAGTTGGAGGGGGCGGTGGTGGCAGTCGGGGGCGACGGCCTCCAGCCGCGGGTGTGGGTGCATGGCTCCAACGACGTTTCGGTCTCGATTCCCGCCCCTCCGGCCGGGTCGGGCCGGTGGGTCGAGGTGTCCCGTTTCGCCGATCTGGAACTGGCCGAGTACGGCTTCTACAACTTCTTCGGGGGCGGTACCGGCACGGTGGCCGAGGTCGGTAGCCGGCTGTTCTGGTCGGAGGACGGCACCACCTGGGTGGGCCTCCGCCCCGGGCTGGCCCGCGGGGTCGCGCCTCCCAACCTCACCTTCGTCGTCCAGACCCGGCGCGGCCTGCTGGCAGCCAGCTTCGCCGGGCGGCGAGCGCTCATCTGGCGCTCTCGCGACGGGATCACGTGGGATGAGGAGGCCGACTTCGGTCCGGGGGTGGTCCTCACCGCCGCCGAGGTAGGTGGCAGCCAGGTGGCGTGGGGATACCTCGACGACGGGGCGGCCTCGTTCACCGCCGTGTACGACGGCGGTTGGGCGGTGCTGGATCGGGGCGGCCCCTTCCCCATCGCGGTGGCTCCTTGGGAGGAGGGGCTGCTGTCGGTGGCTCTGGTCGACGGGGGCCCGGAGCTGCTCACCTCTCGGGACGGGACCAGCTGGCAGCCGGTGGCGGGGCCGCCCGACCTCACCGTCGAGGCCGTGATCCCGACTTCGCTGGGCCCCCTGGCTGTCGGGTCGGACCCGGAAGGGTACCGGCTGCTGGCGGTCGATCAGGCTTGGTCGCCGCTCCCGATCGGCACCTTTCGGCAGTGGCCGGTCGTCTCCGATTTCGCCGGCCGGGTGGCGGTGCTGGTATCGGGCCCGGCCCGAGACCGCTTGTTCACCAGTCCCGACCTGGTCGACTGGATCGAAGTGCCGCTCGACCTGGAGTCGGGGATGGCCGGGGCCAACCCGGTGGTGGTTCCCGCCGCCGGCCAGCTGCAGGTGGCCGCCTTCGACCGAGGAGAGGTGGTGATCTGGGCATGGGAACCGGGCCGGCCCCGATGAGTACCGGCTCGCCGATTCGCACCGACCGACCCCCGGAACCGCCACCCCGCCGGTGGGTGGGAGTCGCCCTCGGGGCGATGGTGGCGGCCGTCCTGATCCTCCTCTGGGGAGGGTGGGAACCGGTCCCGGTGCGGCCCCGATCCGAGCCGATCGAGCCGTTTCCCACCACCACCGTCTTCGAGACCGGGCTGGCGGCCGACTGGTCGGCACTGGTCCTGCCCGGCGACGGGGAGTTGCGGGACGTGGCGGTGGACCGGTCCGGACGCTGGGTGGCGATCGGAGGCCCGCGAGAGGCGCAGTACGCGGGCTTCTCGGGGGCGGACGTCTCGTTTCTGTGGACCTCGCCGGACGGGACCTCATGGTCGCCGGTGGCGGATCCCGACGGAGTGTTCGACGACTCCACCGTGGTGGCGGTCACCGCCCATCCCGAGGGTTTTGCGGCGGTGGGCTGGTGGCGGACCGGGGTCGGGAGCCAGACCTTACCCGTCGTGTGGCTGTCGCCCGACGGAACCCGATGGGAGCCGGTCTTCTCCACCCCGCTCCGGTTCGGAGGACCCGGCGGCCTCCACGCCGTGCATGCCCATGGCGACCAGCTCATCGCTCTGGGGTGGGAAGGCTCGGTCCAGCTCGGGTTCGGCGTTCCTCCCCGCATGGCGGGAGCCCTGCAGGAGCCGAGGATCTGGGTCTCCTCCGGAGGGCGCAGCTGGCGGTCGGCCGAGGTCGAGCTGCCGGAACCGTCGGTGGCGCCCTGGATCGCCGACCTCACCTCGGTGGGGGAGCGGCTGGTGGCGGTGGGAGCGGTGGCAGGCCGGGGAGCCGTGTGGAGCTCAGAGGATGGGCGGCGGTGGGTGCCGGTGCCCAACGCCCCTCGCCCCGGTGGGGCGGGCTTCTCATCGATCGGTCCCCGCGACGACGGTGGGGCGGTGGCGCTGGCCGCGGCCACCGGGGTCTCCCCCGGAGCGTCGGGGCTGCCCCAGGTGTGGTGGATGGATCCGGGAGGGGAGTGGCACCGGCTGGCGGAAGCGCCGCTGGCGGAGGGATTCGACCGGCTGGTCGAGATCGGGGGCGAGGTGGCGGCCGTGCCCGAGCGACCAGACGTGGCGAGCCACCCGGTGGCTTGGTTCGCCACCCGAGGGGGCGAAGCGTGGCAGGAGGTTCGGTGGAGCACCGGTTCGGGGCTGGGGTTGGGTGCATCGATCGCCCAGCCCCGGGCCGTCGCCCGAGGGGGTGCCGCCGCCCACGGTATCGCCGTGGCGGTGGGAAGCGACGGCCTGCAGCCGGCGCTGTGGGTGCAGGGCTCGTCGATGTCGCCCATGGCAAGTGTCGGCGGTTCCTCGGCCGCCTGGTCGGAGGTGGCTCGGATCGCCGCCTCCAGTGGCCCGTTCGACCTCTCGCTCAAGGCGGTGGGCGAGGGTCTGGTGGCCCTGATCGACGGGCGGCCGTGGTGGTCGGAGGACGGGACCTCCTGGTCGGCGGGGGGAGGCGACTTCGCCCGGGTGTCGAATGCCCGCATCGTCTCGCTGACCTCGGCACCGTCCGGGATCCTGGGGGCGGGGTGGGGCCCCGACGGACACGCCCTGGTCTGGAAGTCGTCCGATGGCCGGTCCTGGGAGCAGGCGGCCGACTTCGGCGAGGGGGCGGTGGGAGCGATCGCCCTCATCGACCAGCGCCCGATGGCCTGGGGGTACCTGGTCGACGCCGAGCTCGGATGGTTCGTGGCGGCCGACGACGGAGCCGGATGGGTGATCGTGCGCACCGACCCGGAAGGCCCGGCCGGATCCCCCCAGGCTCCCCTCACCGATCGCCCCCGGCGGCTGGCCGGACTCCGGTACGGCACGGGGGAGCCAACGGTGGTCCTCTCCGAGAACGGGCTGGACTGGCGGGAGGTGGCCGTCCCGGCCGGGGTGACCGGCGTCCACTCGGTGATGGAGACCCCGTCCGGCGTGCTGCTGATCGCCAGCCCGGAGAGCGGCGGCTTCGCCCTCTTCCGGCTGGAGGCCGGTGACCGCTGGAGTGCCCTACCCGTGGGTCCATCGGATCAGTGGCCGGTGGTATCGGCCGGGGAAGACTGGGTGACGGTGGCGACCCCGGGTCCAGGCGGTGAGCGGCTCTGGGTCAGCGCCGATCTGGACACCTGGGAGGAGGTTCCGCTGGACGTGGCCCACGGGTTCACCGGGGTGGGTGCGCAGGTCGGCGCCGGGACCGAGCCGATCATGGCGGTCGGCTACGACCGCGGCTTCGTGCGGCTGTGGCGGTTGGCGGGGAGATGACCGCCTTTGCATGATTATGCACACATCCGTATAGTGCTCGGATGGAAGACAGCGCCGCCCGACGCCGCGCCATCCGCCGACTCTTGGCCGAAGAAGCGGTGCCAAGCCAGTCGGCGCTGGCGGGATTGCTGAGCGCGGCCGGATTTCCGGTGACCCAGGCCACCATCTCCCGCGATCTTCGCTCCTTGGGGGCGGTCAAGGTCCGGGACGACGATGGCGGAGGGCGCTACCTGATCCCGGAGGGCAGTGGCGCCGGCGACGAGGATGCGGCCGACCTGCTCGGCCGGGCCCTCGCGGAGTTCGCCCAGATCATCACCCCCACCGGCTCGATGGTGGTGGTCAAGACTCCACCCGGAGCGGCCCACGTGGTGGCGGCCGCCATCGACGGAGCGGTGGTAGCGGGGGTGCTGGGCACAGTGGCGGGAGACGACACGCTGCTGGTGGTGGCCGACGAGAAGGTGGGCGGCTGGCGGGTCGCCAAGGAGCTGGAGAGGATCGGGGCGGGGCGATGAAGCGAGTGGTGCTGACCTACTCGGGTGGACTCGACACCTCGGTGATCCTGCGGTGGCTGATCGAGGAATATGGGGTGGAGGTCGTTGCCTACACCGCCGACGTCGGGCAAGGGGACGAGGTGGAGGAGGCCCGGCAGAAGGCGCTGGCCACCGGGGCGGTAGAGGCGATCGCCGAGGATCTGCGGACCGAGTTCGTGTCCGACTACCTCTTCCCGGCCCTGCGGGCCAACGCCGTCTACGAGTGGCACTACCTGCTCGGCACCTCCCTGGCCCGGCCGGTCATCACCAAGGGCCTGGTGCGAGCGGCCCGGCAGGTCGGAGCCGACGCCATCGCCCACGGCGCCACCGGCAAGGGCAACGACCAGGTCCGCTTCGAGCTGTCGGCCTACGCCCTCAACCCCGACATCAAGGTCGTGGCCCCCTGGCGGGAGTGGAACCTGCGGGGCCGGGCCGACTGTGTCGCCTACGCCCAGCGTCACGGGATCCCGGTCCCGGTGACGGCGGACAAGCCGTATTCGATCGATGCCAACCTCTGGCACGTCTCCTACGAGGGCGGGGTGCTGGAAGATCCCTGGCATCCCCCCCCGCCCGGGATGTTCCGGCTGACCACCGATCCGGAGGCGGCCCCCGATCGGCCCGAATGGCTGACCGTCGGGTTCGAGCAGGGCAATCCGGTGGCGGTCGACGGGAAGGCCCTGACCCCGGTGGAGCTGCTGTCCCACCTCAACCGGGCGGCGGGCGGGCACGGCGTCGGTCGGATCGACATCGTCGAGAACCGGTTCGTCGGCATGAAGAGCCGCGGGGTGTACGAGACCCCGGGCGGCACCGTGCTCCACCACGCCCACAAGGCGGTGGAGTCGATCACCCTGGACCGGGAGGTGGCCCACCTCCGCGACGAGCTGGTACCCCGCTACGCGGAGATGGTCTACAACGGCTTCTGGTTCTCGCCGGAGCGGCGGGCTCTCCAGGCCTTCATGGACGAGGTGCAGGGGCGGGTGAACGGCGAAGCCCGCCTGAAGCTGTACAAGGGGGCGGTGACGGTAGAGGGACGCCGATCCGATCAACACGCTCTGTACGACCACGCCACCGCCACCTTCGAAGAGGACGACGTCTACGACCAGGCCGACGCCGGCGGCTTCATCCGCCTCAACGCCCTGCGGCTGCGCCGCTCGGCCGAGGAGCGGCTGGGGGAGGGGGAATGAGGCGGGCCGCACGGCCTCAACGCCCTGCGGCTGCGGTGCACCGCCTAGGAGCGGCTATGGCAGGGGAATTGAGAAGAGAGGCACGGTCCCACCGGGGACCGGCCCGAGTGTCTCCGGTGGCGGCGCCGTGACCCTGTGGGGAGGCCGATTCGGGGAGCCACCCGCTCCCGGCCTGTGGGAGTTCACGGTCGACCACTCCGATCGGCGCCTGCTGGGCGACGACCTGGCCGGGTCCTTGGCCCACGTCGCCATGCTGGGGGAGGTGGGGCTGCTCAGCGAGGAGGAGACCGACCGGCTCACCGGGGGTCTGCAGGTGATCGTCGCCGAGGCGGAGGAAGGGCGGTTCACGTTCGCTCCCACCGACGAGGACGTGCACACCGCCGTGGAGCGCCGGCTGGGAGAGCTGGTGGGACCGGTGGCCGGCAAGCTCCATACCGGACGGTCCCGCAACGACCAGGTCGCGCTCGACCTCCGCCTCTACCTTCGGCGGGCGGCCGGGCAGCGAGCCGTCCAGCTGGCCGGTTTCGCCCTGCGGCTGGCCGAGCTGGCCGAGGAGGTCGGCGAGACGGTGATCCCCTCCTACACCCATCTCCAGCAGGCGCAGGCGGTGCCGCTGGGCCACCATCTGCTGGCCTACGCCTGGATGGCGGTGCGCGACCGGGAGCGCTTCCTGGGGGTGCGGGAGCGGTTGGACGTGTCCCCGCTGGGGGCCGGTGCGGCCGGCGGGAGCAGCCTTCCCCTCCGGCCGGCCCGAGTGGCCGAGCACCTGGGCATGTCCGCCGTGTTCGACAACTCGCTCGATGCCGTGGCGGCCCGCGACCTGGTGGCCGAGTACGCCTTCTGTTGTGCCCAGTCCATGGCCGGCCTCTCTCGGATGGCGGAGGAGCTGGTCCTGTGGTCCTCCTCCGAGTTCGGCTGGGTCAGCTGGGCGGACGAAGCCACCACCGGGTCCTCCGCCTTGCCCCACAAGAAGAACCCCGACATCGCCGAGCTGGTGCGGGGGCGGGCGGCCCGGGCGGTGGGTGAGGTCACCACCCTGCTCGCTCTCCAGAAGGGCCTTCCCCTGGCCTACAACCGCGATCTCCAGGAGGACAAGAGGGCGGTCTTCGCCGCCGACGATCTGCTGTCGGCCTCGCTCGATGGGTTGGCGGTCATGCTGGCGGCGCCCCGCTTCCACCCGCCGGCGGCGTCGGCGTTGACCACCGCCCTCGACCTGGCCGAGGCGTTGGTGGAGCGGGGAGTTCCCTTCCGTCAGGCCCACGCCGCCGTGGGCGGGCTGGTCGCCCGACTGGAGGCAGAGGGGCGCGACCTGGCCGGCGTCACCGCCGCCGAACTGGGCGATGCTCACCCCGATTTCCGGGAAGAGGACACCGCCCTCGTCGAACCGCTCGAGTCGGTGCGCCGTCGGGCCACGCCCGGGGGAGGAAGCTTCGCCAGCGTCGCCGCCCAGGTGGATCGGCTGCGCTCTCTGCTCGGCTGACCACGGCCCCCGGCCTCGCTACCGTTCCTCCTCGAATCGAGCAAGGACCGACATGGAGAAGCGGACCGCCCAGGTGCTGGGCAAGCAGATGGCGTACGTCGAAGTGGGGAGCGGCCCTCCCATCGTCTTCCTCCACGGCAACCCCACCTCCTCGTACCTGTGGCGCAACGTCATTCCCCACCTCGAGCCGCTGGGCCGATGCAACGCCCCCCACCAGATCGGCATGGGTGATTCGGAGAAGCTGGAGCCGAGCGGTCCGGACCGCTACCGGTTCGTCGAGCACCGCCGATACCTCGACGGGCTGCTGGAGACGCTGGGGATCGACCGGGACGTGACGTTGGTGGTGCACGACTGGGGATCGGCGCTGGGCTTCGACTGGGCCAACCGCCACCGGAGCGCCGTCAAGGGCATCGCCTACATGGAGGCCTTCGTGCAACCGGTCTCCTGGGACGACTGGCCGGAAGCGGGCCGTAAGCTCTTCCAGGCGATGCGAACGGAGGCCGGCGAGGAGATCGTGCTCACCAAGAATGTGTTCGTGGAGCGGATCCTCCCCGCCTCCATTCAGCGAGAGCTGACCGAAGCAGAGATGGACGAGTACCGGCGTCCCTACCTGGCGCCGGGCGAGAGCCGCCGTCCCACCCTCACCTGGCCGCGCGAGATCCCGATCGACGGCGAGCCGGCCGACGTCCACGAGATCGTGGCCGGCTACGCCGCCTGGCTTCCCACCAGCCCCATCCCCAAGCTGTTCATCGACGCCGACCCGGGGTGGATCCTGGTCGGTCCCCAGCGCCAGGCCTGCGGTCGCTGGGTCAACCAGGACACCGTCACCGTGCCGGGCCTCCACTTCATCCAGGAGGACTCCCCCGACGAGATCGGCCGGGCCGTGGCCGCCTGGCTGGGCGCGCTGGCGTGAGCGATCCGGGCCGCGCCGGGCCCGAAGCGTGAGCCGGCGCTCCGGCGGGCGGACGGCCGGACTCACGC
>JBFGJL010000032.1:0-8565 GCA_041577235.1 Acidimicrobiia bacterium
ACGACGTGCACGGGACCGACTACTGCATCGGGTTCTCGACCGCGGTGACGAGGGGGGTCGAGTTCATCAACAACTTGCGGACCAGCACCGGGTCGCACGAGCGGATCGCCGTCGTCGAGCTGTTCGGTCGGTACAGCGGGGAGACTTCGCTCATCACCGCCTACCTGGCCGGCGTCGATCGGGCGGTGATCTCCGAGGTTCCGGTGAACATCGATCGCCTGGCGGCGCTGCTCGTCGCCGACAAGGCGGCCAACCCGAGCAAATACGCCATGATGACGATCTCGGAGGGAGCGATCGTCGAGGGCGGCGATCTGCACCTGTCCGGCGAAGCCGATGCCTACGGCCACCGGAAGCTCGGCGGTGTGGGTGCATACACGGGCGAGCTGCTCAAGAAGCTCACCGGGGAGGGCATCATCTTCCAACAGGTCGCCTACCTCATGCGCTCGGGCAGCCCGGACTCGCTCGACCTCATGGTGGCCACCAACTACGCCGTCATGGCCGCCGACCTGGCCATCGACGGCTCCTCGGGCCGCATGGTGGCCCTCCGCAGCGGCACCTACACCAACGTGCCGATCTCGGTCACCAAGGATGGCGTGAAGCGGGTGGACGTCGACGAGCTCTACGACCGCAAGGAGTACCGGCCCAAGGTTCGCCACGTCGGTGGGAAGCCCATGTTCCTGTACTGATGGCGATCGTCGGGGTCCTCACCGCCGGCGGCGATTGTCCCGGTCTCAATGCCGTCATCCGAGGGGTCGTCGGGCGGTGTGCCATCCACGATCACGAGGTCGTCGGCGTCCGAAACGGATGGGAGGGCCTGATGTCGGGAGACGTTCGAACCCTCGACCGCGACGACGTACGCGGCATCCTCGCCCGCGGGGGCACCATCCTCGGCACCTCCCGGTTGGATCCCTACGTGCACGGCGACGGGTACGCCAGCATCGAGGGAACCATTCGCCGCACCGGCATCGATCGCGTGATCGTGATCGGTGGCGACGGCACCCTGCGATCGGCGCTCCGCCTCCAGGACGAGGGGCTCCCCGTGATCGGGGTCCCCAAGACCATCGACAACGACATCGCCGGGACCGACGTCACGTTCGGGTTCGACACCGCCGTTCAGATCGCCACCGAGGCGATCGACCGACTGTCGACCACCGCCGAGGCCCACAACCGGATCATGCTGGTCGAGGTGATGGGCCGGACCAAGGGGTGGATCGCCACCTTCGCCGGCATGGCCGGGGGGGCCGACGCCATCCTCGTCCCGGAAGTGCCATACGACCTCGACGGGGTGGCCGACGTCATCCGGCTCCGTCATCGTCGCGGACGCAGCTACTCGATCGTGGTCGTGGCGGAGGGAGTCAGCCCACCTCCCGGCACCGAGATCGAACCGGCCGAAGACGCCTTCGGGTTCACCCGGTTGGGCGGCGTGGCCAACCTCATCGCCCCCATCCTGGAAGAACGCACCGGATTCGAGACCCGGGTGACGGTGCTCGGCCACCTCCAGCGGGGCGGAACCCCAACCGCCCGTGACCGGGTGCTGGCCACCCGCTTCGGGGCGGCCGCGGCCGACCTGGCGGCGGCGGGGACCTCGGGAGTGATGGTGGCGCTGCGGGGGACCGCGATGGTCTCGATCCCGCTGGAAGAAGCCTGCGCAGAGGTCAAGGGGGTCGATCCGGCCGTCTACGAGGTGGCCTCCACGTTCTTCGGCTAACCACCCCACAGATCGGCGGCGACTCGGCCTCGGGTGGGTGTTCCCAGCGCCTCCAGCGATGCGGTCAACTCGGAGGGCAGGGGTGATCGAACCTCGTGATCGGCGGCGGTGACCGGATGGGTGAACGCCAAGGCAGCCGCGTGTAGCCAGACCCGGGGGTACGACCGGTCTCCGTAGGCCCGGTCCCCCACCACCGGATAGCCGATCGAGGCGAGATGGACTCGGATCTGGTGGGTGCGACCGGTCTCGAGGCGCACTTCCAGCAGGGCGCGGCGGGCGTCGGGCCAGGCCGCCAGCACTCGGTAGTGGGTGCGGGCCGGCCGGCCGCCCTGAACGACGGCCCGGCGGGTGGGACGGCGAGGATCGGGCCCGATGGGGGCCTCGATCGTACCGAGGTCGAGATCCGGAACTCCGGCCACCAGCGCCAGATAGCGGCGTTCGATCCGTCTCGCCCGCATCTCCTTCTGGAGAGCGGTCAGTACGGCTTGGGAACGGGCCACCAGCAGGAGTCCCGAGGTCGATCGATCGAGGCGATGCACCAGGCCCGAGCGACGCTCGCCCAGATGGGCCAGCTCGGGGTAGCGGTGGGCCAGGCCCGCCGCCAGGGTGCCGCCCTGAGTACCGGCACCGGGGTGGACGACGATGCCGGACGGCTTGTCCACCACCAACAGATGGTCGTCCTCGAAGAGGACGGTGAAGGGAACCGGCTCGGCCACCAGGCCCTCCTCCGGCTCCGGCAGGTCCACCTGCAGGAGTGCACCCGCCGGCACTCGCCTCCGGCCGGGCACCGGCTCCCCCTCGATGGACACCCGGCCCGCTTCGATCATCTGTCCGACGGCCGCCCGGCTCAAGCCGGTCAACACTGCCACCACCTTGTCGACCCGCTGGCGATCGAGGTGGTCCGGGACCTCGATCCTCACGGCCGCCGCAGCGAGGCCAGCACCAACAGGACTGCCCCCACGGTGATGCCGGAGTCGGCCAGATTGAAGGTCGGCCAGAAGGAGAGGTCGATCCAGTCGATCACCGCCCCGTCGAGGATGCCGGGGCCCCGCCACAGCCGGTCCACCAGATTGCCGATCGCCCCTCCCATGATCAGTCCGAGGGCCACGGCGTCGTAGCGACGAGTCGAGGTGGAGAGCGCCCATGACACCACCCCTACCGCCACCACCGCTGCCAGGCCCAGCAGGCGCCCACCTTGGGGAAGGAGCCCAAAGGCGGCACCGGTGTTCTCGATGAGATGGAGCCTGAGGAGCCCGGGGATGATGGCCACATCGCCGTCGGCCAGAGCCTGCTCCGCCCAGAGCTTGGTCAGCTGGTCGGCCGCCACCACCGCCGCGGCCGTCAGTAGCCCCAGCGAATAGCGGGTCCTCAGACCTTGGCTGCGCAGGTCACGCACAGCGTGGCGTAGGGAAGCGCCTCGAGCCGGGCCACCGGGATGGCCGATCCGCAGATCTCGCAGATCCCGTACTCCCCTTCGTCGATGCGGGCCAGAGCCCGTTCGATCTTCCTCAGCAGGTCGGCGGAGTTCTGGTCGACCGAGAGCTCCTTCTCGTACTCGAAGGCCATCGAACCGGCTTCGGCGCTGGCCGGTTCGGCACTTCGCTCCGCCGACGTCTCGGAGAGACGTGCCTCTTCCCGCTCCTGCTCGTGCTCGTCGAGCAGGTCCATGATCCGGGTTCGTTCGGCGAGGAGAGTCTCCCGAAACCTCTCGACCGTGGAAGTAGCGAGTTCTCGAGCCATCAAATCATCCTCCTGGACGGGGCAAGATAGCATCATCCGCCCTCGGCGCCGGACGCCAGCCTCGCCACCGCCTCGGCTGGATGCGTCCCGATGACGAGGAAGCGCTTGCGTCGACCGCCTGCCCCTGCCACCAACTCCACGGGGGCTCCCAGCATTCCCGACAGGAGCTCGGCGACGGCCCGGTTGGCTCGACCGGCCTCGGGTGGGGCCTCGACCCGTACCCGCACCGCCCCGTCGTGGAGGCCGCTCACCTCCGTCGAGCTGGCCCCGGCCACCACCCAGACGTCGAGCAGGGTGCCGGCTTCGTGCTCGCTGACCGCCGCCGTCCAGTCCATCGCCGGCATTCTCCCAGATCCCGACAAGACGTCGGAGCGGTCGGACCCGGAGAGCTTGCCACTACGATGCGCCACCCATGTCGGACAACCCCGCCACCACTGCGTTTCGACGCATTCCGCCCCATGTCGAGCTGCCGGCGGTCGAAGAGCAGATCCTGGAGCTGTGGGACCGCCTCGACGCCTTCTCCCATTCGGTGGAGATGCGGGGCGACGCCGACGAATACACGTTCTACGACGGACCGCCCTTTCCCACCGGCAGCCCCCACTACGGCAATCTGCTGGCGGGCGTGATCAAGGACGTGGTCCCCCGCTACTGGACGATGCGGGGGTTCCGGGTGGAGCGGCGGTTCGGCTGGGACACCCACGGCTTGCCGATCGAGATGGAGGTCGAGAAGCAGCTCGGGATCAGCGGACCTCGCCAGATCGCCGAGTTCGGGATCGACAAGTTCAACGAAGCGTGCCGGGCGCAGGTGCAGGCCAACACCGAGAACTGGGAGCGCATCACCCGACGCATCGGACGCTGGGTCGACTTCCGCAACGACTACAAGACGATGGATCTGTCCTTCATGGAGAGCGTCTGGTGGGTGTTCCGCCGGCTCTGGGACCAAGGATTGATCTACCGCGACTTCAAGGTCCTGCCCTACTCGTGGGGTGCCACCACCCCCCTCTCCAACTTCGAGGCCAACCTCGACTATCGCGACACCGACGACCCCTCCCTCACCTTGCGGGTGGAGGTGGTGGAGGGACGAGGGCCGGCCCAACGGGGGGACTGGCTGCTGCTGTGGACCACCACCCCCTGGACCCTTCCCGGCAACCTGGCGGTGGCAGTCGGAGAGGAGATCCCGTACGTGGCGGTCGACATCGCCGGAGAACGCTACTGGGTGGCCGAGACCCGTCTGGAGGGAATGTGGAAGGAGCCCCCACCGGTCATCGCCCGGGCGAGCGGCGCCGAGCTGGTCGGGCTCGGGTACCAGCCCCCCTTCGACTATTTCGGGGAAGAGCGGGATCGGGGCGCCTTCCGAGTGATCGCCTCCGAGGACGTGACCACCGATGAGGGCACCGGGCTGGTGCACATGGCACCGGCGTACGGAGAGGCCGACTTCTTCGCCCTGCAAGGGGCGGGCTTGGACGTGCTGGTGGACCCGGTCGATGCCGAGGGCCGCTTCACCGAGGCGGTGCCGGACGTGGTCGGACTCAACGTCAAGGAGGCCGACCCGATTCTCACCGGTCTCCTCAAGGAGTCGGGACTGCTCTTGCGGCACGACCGGATCCGGCACAGCTATCCGTTCTGCTACCGAACCGGCACCCCTCTCATCTACAAGGCCATCCCCACCTGGTTCGTCCGGGTGGAGGAGATCAAGGATCGCATGGTCGAGTTGAACCGGACGATCCATTGGGTTCCCGACTACGTCGGATCGCGCCGGTTCGGGAATTGGCTTGAGGATGCCCGCGACTGGGCGATCAGCCGCAACCGCTATTGGGGTTCCTGCATCCCGGTGTGGGAGTGCGATGCTTGCGACGAGCAGATCTGCATCGGCTCGCTCGACGAGCTGGAGGCGGTCTCCGGCACCCGGCCCGACGACCTGCACAAACACATCGTCGATGAGATCACCTGGCCCTGCACCGCCTGCGACGGCACCATGAGGAGGGTTCCCGAGGTGCTCGACTGCTGGTTCGAGTCGGGCTCGATGCCCTACGGGCAGGTGCACTACCCGTTCGAGCACCGCGCCCGTTTCGAGGCGAGCTTCCCCGCCCATTTCATCGCCGAAGGGTTGGACCAGACCCGCGGTTGGTTCTACACGCTCCATGTGCTGGCCACCGCCCTGTTCGAGAAGACCGCCTTCCAGAACTGCGTGGTCAACGGCCTGATCCTGGCCGAGGACGGTCGCAAGATGTCGAAGAGTCTCAAGAACTACCCAGATCCGTTCGAGATCTTCGATCGCCTGGGAGCGGACGGGCTGAGGGCGTTCCTGATCAACTCTCCGGTCCTGCGAGCCGAACCGCTCCGCTTCTCCACCGATGGCGTGCGGGAGGTGGTCCGCACCGTCCTGCTCCCCCTGTGGAACACGTTCTCGTTCTTCACGACCTACGCCGAGGCCGACGGCATCACCCGTCTGGATCTCGATCGAGCCCCCCCGCCGTCCGAACGGCCCGAGCTGGACCGGTGGATCCTATCGGTCCTGCAGAGCCTGATCGGGGAGGTGAACCGCCAGATGGAGGGCTACTACCTCTACGCCGTCATCCCCCCCACCCTGGGCTTCATCGACGACCTCACCAACTGGTACGTCCGCCGGTCACGCCGTCGCTTCTGGCGAACTCGAAGCGAGGACGACCGTGACAAGCTGTCGGCCTTCGCCACCCTCTATGAGGTGCTCACCACCTTCATCAAGGTGCTGGCCCCCGTCCTCCCCTTCTTGACCGAACGCATCTACCAGGAGCTGGTCGCCTCCCTCGACGCCACCGCCCCCGCCTCGGTGCACCATTGCGATTTCCCCACCGAGGACGTCAACCTGATCGACCCGGCGCTGGAGGCCGACATGGCGGCGGTCCGTGAGGTCGTCCAGCTCGGCCACGCCCTCCGCAAGCATCATCAGCTGCGGGTCCGCCAGCCGCTGCGTACGGCGACCGTCCTCACCCATGCGCCGGAGATCGTGGCCGCCGTCCGTACCCACGCCGGCTTGATCGAAGAGGAACTCAACGTGCGGTCGGTCGACGTGGTGACCGAGGAGACGGAGCTGGTGGACCTGTCCGCCAAGGTCGATTTCCAGCGCCTCGGACCCCGGCTCGGAGCCCGGGTCAAGCAGGTGGCGGCGGCGGTGGAGGCCCTTCCCTCTGCCCGGGTCCAGGAGCTGTTGTCGGGCGGAACCATCGAGGTGGAGGGGGAGCAGCTGGGCCCGGACGACGTGATCGTGGAGCGGGCCGCCCGCCCGGGAGCGGCGGTCGAGACCTCTGGGGCCATGGCCGTGGTGGTCGACACCGAGTTGGATCACGCCCTGCTGGTGGAGGGCACCGCCCGCGAGCTGGTGAGCCGGATCCAGCAACTCCGGCGCGACTCGGGTCTGGCCGTCAGCGACCGCATCGTCCTGGACTGGGCGAGCGCCGATCCGATGGTGATCGAGGCCTTCGATCGCCATGGCGACCTGATCGCCGGCGAGGTGCTGGCCGTCGCCGTCGGCGCCAGCCGCCAGCTCGACGCACCAGAGGTCGAGGTGGAGGGCCGCGGCGTGCGCTTGCAGGTGCGGCCGGCCTGAGTCAGTCTCGGTGCCGCTCCCAGGGGCGAGGCGGGCTGGGTTCACTCCAGTAGCCGCTGTCTTCCCCCGACTCGGCTTCGGCGGTCGCCAGCTCGGGCTCGGAGGCGGTCAGCTCCGCCTCGGCCAGGGACGCACCGAAGTCCAGATCGTCCAGGGCGTCGTCGGCCGACGACTCCGCCATCTCCTCGACCGTGTCGACCGGAGCGACCGGCTCCGGTACCGGGGGCCACCCCGGCTCCACCTCGTCGCCGGTGGCCATGTGGCTGTCCATCTCCTGCTCGTAGGAGGCGAGGTCCTCGTCCATCGACCCGGCCAGGGTGGCCAGCCGGCCCCGCAGGTCGCCCACCGCCGAGCGCAGCCGGCTGAGCTCGGCTTCGAGCGCGTCGCGCTCTTCGATGCGTTCCTGGGCGACGACTCCCTCCCGATTGCGGGCGTCCTCCAGGATCTTCTCGGCCTCGACCCGAGCCTCGGCCACGATCGAGTCGGCGCTCTTCTGAGCGGTGACGAAGGCCTTGCGGAAGGCGTCCTCCGAATCGCGGCTGGCGTGGATCTCGCCCTCCAGCACCGCGATCCGTTCTTCGGCGTCCCGCAGTCTCGACTCGTACTCCCGCAGCGCCATCACCACCTCGTCAAGGAACTCGTCCACCTCCGACTCGGCGTAGCCGCGCAGGGCCTGACGAAAGGTCTTCTGTTGCACGTCGATCGGGGTCAGTGCCATGGGTCAGCCTCTCGAGCGCTTCCCGGGGAGCATAGTCCCGGCCACCCCGTCAGCAGATCGCCCTGGTCACCAGATTGATGGCGATGAGCAGGATCAACGGAGAGAGGTCGAGGGCGATGCCGCCCAGCCGCAACGGGGGCAACACCGAGCGGATGGGACGGAGGAGCGGATCGACCACGGTGGACAACCCCGCCCGGATCCTCCCCACCGGATGATCGGTGGGCACGTCGAAGAAGCTCAGCACGATGCGGCCCAAAACGACCAGCGAGTACAGGAAGAGGAGATTGCAGATCAGCGACATCATGGCGCCGGCGATCCGCCGTCACTCATCCGTGTTGTACAGGCCTCGGGCAGCCAGCCGCCGCTTCTCCTCCCGCCCCAGCCCCACTCTCGGGGGCAGAACCAGGATGACACCGTCTGCAGTCTTGGTCATGGAGCCGTCCAGGGCGTAGGTCAAGCCGGAGGCGAAATCCACGATCCGGCGGACCATGTCCGGATCGGTTCCGCGTAGATCCATAACGACCGGGACCCGATCTCGGATCCGGTCGGCCAGCACCTTGGCATCCCCGAAGTCGACCACCTCGACGATGTCACACTGAGCCTCGACCGGGGTGAGCGGCCGGACCGAGCCCGACCCCACCGCCGGCTCCTCCCCCAGGCTGGAGGACACCTTCGACGCTCGCACCGGCTGGATCGGCGGCTCCACCCGCCGACCGGTGAGAGGTGGGGTCGCAGGTGCGGACCGGTTCTGCGGCGACCGGGGCCGAGCCGGCTGGCTGGCGCGGTTCTCGGCCTCGTCGTCGAGGCGCTCCT
>JBFGJL010000033.1:0-8532 GCA_041577235.1 Acidimicrobiia bacterium
ATGGCGCCCTGGTGGAGGAGGCGCGGCGGGCCGCCACCAATGCCTACGCCCCCTACTCCAACTTCCGGGTGGGGGCGGTGGTGGTCGACGAGCAAGGATCTCACCATCCGGGAGCGAACGTCGAGAATGCCGCCTATCCCTCCGGGTTGTGCGCTGAAGCCGTCGCCATCGGACGGGCCGTCTCGTCGGGAGCGCGGCGCCTGTCGACGGTGGCGGTCGCCTGTGTCGACGCCTCGGGGGTGGAAGACGCCTACCCCTGCGGGCAGTGCCGCCAGCGAATGCACGAGTTCGGGGTGGAGACCGTCATCGTCGCCACCGGCGACGGGGCGATCGCCGTCCACACACTGGCCGAGCTGCTTCCCCACGGTTTTCGGCTCTGACTCACTGCTGTCCCCAGGCGCTCCGCAACTCCTTGCGAACCACGAACCGGAGCCCGGACCAGATGTGGTCGATCGCGCAGACCTTGTTGTCGACCATCCCCGTCGGCAGGAACATCTCCCGAAGGCGGTCCTCGGTGATGTCCGTGGCGACACCCGAGCTCCGCTTGGGCCACCCCACCCAGATCGCCCCGTCGGCCGGAATCCTCGCCATGGCTGCTCGAAAGCGCTCCCGCAGTGTCGCCTGGTCCGTGTCGAACACGATCACCAGATCGGCCGTCTGGTCGGACTCGACGAGCTCGACCCCGTTCGGGAGGATCCCCAGAGTGGAGATGAAGTCGGCAGGAGGGTTGACCAGGCTCACCACCGCGTGTTCGGCGATGCCCAGTTTGCGGGTCAACGGCGTGCCCGAGTAGCCGGCCATGTCCGCCACGCTACCGGGTGGCCCCGCACTGGCGCCCCCCGGCCCTGCGGCGGAGAATGAGGTCCATGACGGCGCCGTCGCCTCGGATCATCGCCCTCGCCTGGGGACGGGTCGAGGTGGCGGGGCTCGGGGTCTTCAAGGACGTGAAGCTGTGGCCAGGAGGCGGTCGCAGCTGGGACTGGACCGAGACCGGCACCCACCATCGCCCCGGCGTGCAGGTGTCGGACCTGATCGAACTGGTCGACCATGGAGCGAAGAGCGTGGTGGTGGGTACCGGCCATCGAGACTCGCTCCTGGTGAAGCCGTCGGCGGCGAGGTGGCTGGAGGAGCGCGGAATCGAGATCCACGTCCACCCCACTCCGGTGGCGGTCGACCTCTACCACCGCCTGGCCGGCGACGGAAGCCCGGGCGGCCTGTTCCACACGACCTGTTGAGGGTTTTGGCGACGCTTCGGTCTAGCATGCCGCTGCTCGACCAGGGGGTGTCCAGGATGCGCTCCGTCGTCACAGCTCTGCTCGTCTTCGGCGCCCTGGTGGCACCGCTCCATCCGGCGGCCGCTGCCCCCATCATCCGCGAGCCGTTCGAGGACGCCGCCTGGCACGAGGACGAATGGATCGACGTCCGCGCCTCGGATGTTGCCAACTCCAGCCTCGTGCAGGGGTTCATCGGATCCGGACTCGGGGTGACGGTGCCCGCCGGTACCCGACGGGGCGTTGGCCCGCTGAAGCGTCCCGATCCCACCCCCGACGAGGCCTGGTTCCGCTACCACCTGCGGCTGCGAAGCTGGGACGCGGTCGACTCCGGAAAGCTGCCGGGTCTCTCCGGCGTCTACAGCTTCACCGCCAAGGGTTGCCTGCCGTCGGTACCGGGCGCCCCTGGATGGTCGGCCCGGGTGCTGTTCGAGGCGACCGGGACCGAAGGGGCCGGGCCGGGCCAGGTCCGGTTGGGCTACTACGTCTACCACCTCGATCAACCCGGCATCTGTGGGGAACAGCTGCACTGGGATCCTGGCGTCATCGATATCGGGCGCTGGTATTGCGTGCAGGGACACGTGAAGCTGAACACCCCCGGCGAGTCCGATGGGGTGCTGGAGGCCTGGCTGGACGGTACCCGGGTGTTCCGGCGAACGGGGATGGCATTTCGGCGGGCCAGCGAAACGGAGGTGGGCATCAGGGAGTTCTGGTTGAACGTCTTCTTCGGTGGCACCAGCTCCACCCCCAACGACCTGAACCTGACAGTCGACCAGGTGGTGGTGTCCACCGAAAGGAGGGTCGGATGTGCCGAGCCCTTCATCGACGACAACGGCTCGGCTCACGAAGGAGCCATCGAGGAGCTCCACGCCCGCGGCCTGTTGTTCGGCTGTGGGTTCCAGCTCTACTGCCCGGCCCAGACTCTCACCAGAGCGGAGGTGGCTGCCCTGTTGAGCCGGGTACTACGTCTCCCCGCCGCCACCACCGATCCCTTCGATGACGACGAGGGTCATTGGGGGGAGGACGTGATCAACCGTCTCGCCGCTGCCGGGATCGCCCGCGGGTGCAACCCGCCCGCCAACGATCGGTTCTGTCCCGATGCTCCGGTCAGCCGGGCCGAGCTGGCCGCCATGATGACCAGGGCCTATCGGTTGCCCGCCGGCGAGATCGACGCGTTCAACGACGACGATGGGCACTGGGCGGAGGCCGACATCAACGCTCTGGCGGCGGCGGGAATCACCCGAGGTTGCGGCGACGGCGAGTTCTGTCCCGACGTCTCGTTACCACGTGACCAGGCGGCCACCCTGTTCCTGCGGGCGGCGGATCGGGCCGCCGCCACCTGAGCCTCAGCGGCCGTCGAGAGCCTCGAGCAACCTGGGGATCACCTGGTGGACGTCCCCCACCACGCCCAGGTCGGCCACCCCGAAGATGGGAGCCTCCTCGTCCTTGTTGATGGCGATGATCAGCTTCGAGTCCTTCATCCCCACCAGGTGTTGCATGGCGCCCGAGATCCCGCAGGCGATGTAGACGTCGGGCTTGACCGTCTTGCCCGTCTGCCCGACCTGCTTGGCGTAGGGAACCCAGCCGGCGTCGACGATGGCGCGGGTGGCGCCGGTGGCCGCCCCCAGGCGCGACGCCAGGTCCTCGACGAGGGCGTAGTTCTCGGCTGCGCCCAGCCCGCGGCCACCCGAGATGATCACGGCGGCGTCCTCCAGCTGCGGCCCCACCTTCTCCTCGACTTGGCGCTCGGCGACGACGGCCTGGCCGGCATGCCCGGCGTCGGGGAGAGCCACCGGCACCACCTCCGGGGTGACCGTTGCCCCCGGCTCGGCTGGGAACGACTTCGGGCGCACGATCACCAGATGGGGTGGTTCGGCCCGGAAGGCCGTCTCCACCAGCTGGGTTCCTCCGAAGATCTCGTTGACCACCAGCACCGCTTCGCCGTCCACCCTCACGTCGACCGCGTTGGAGAGCACGGGCCGACCGAGGCGAGCGCTCAACCGGCCGGCCACGTCTCGGTCGGTGTAGGTGAGGCCGAACAGGACGAGGTCGGGTCGATGCTGGCCGACCAGGTCGGCGAGAGCGGCGGTCGCCTGCGCCGTCCCGAGATTGTCTCCCGGGTCGAGGTGGTAGACCGTCGTCGCTCCATGGGCGCCCAGGACGGAGAAGGCCTCGTCCGAGCCGGCTCCCAGATAGAAGACGGCTACCTGCCCCTCCCAGCCGCGGGCCTTGGTCAGCAGCTCGAGACCGATGGAAGCGGGGGCGGCAGCCACCTCTTCGACGAACACCCACGTGGTCGTGATCGCCATCTCAGATCACCTTCGCTTGCTCGAGGGCGGCGATGATCCGAAGATGGGCTTCGCCCTCGTCGACCACCTTCTCACCGGCTGACCGCTCCGGGGCGGGGCTGACCGAGACGATCTCCTGTCCGGGCGCGACCGACTCGACTCCCAGATCGGCCAGGCTGGTCGACTCGACCGGCTTCTTCTTGGCGTCCATGATCCCCTTGAAGGTGGGGTAGCGGGGCTCCACCACGCCGGCGGTGACGCTCACCACGACCGGGGTCGGGGCAGTGACGACGTCGTAGCCTCCGCCGGTCTGGCGATGAATCGTGACCGTCCCGTCACCGATCTCGACGTGCTTGGCGTACGTGAGGGCGGGCACGCCCAGCAGCTCGGCCAGCTGCTGGGGGACGGTGCCGGAATACCCGTCGGTGGACTCGGTCCCGGCGATCACGACGTCGAAGCCCTCCCGGCCGATGGCAGCGGACAGAACCCGGGCGGTGGTGAGAGCATCGGCTCCTCGCAGGTCGGCGTCCTCCACGATCACCGCCTTGCCGGCTCCCATCGCCAGCGCCTGGCGAATACCCTGCATGGTGCCGGCCGGCCCCATCGACACGAGCGTGACTGTGCCTTCGGTCTGGTCGGCGATCTGCAAGCCCATCTCCACCCCGTAGCGGTCGGTGTCGTCCAGGACCTGTTCGGCCGGTCGCACCAGGAAGTGGGTGTCCGGCTCCAGCTTGTACGGTGAAGCCGGATCGGGAATCTGCTTGACGCAGACCACCACGTGCATGTCGAGTCCCTTCTGTTCGGCGCCGGGCGATGGTACCGAAGCCGGCGGCGGGGACGGAATCAGCCCTGCAGCCGCGGCAGGAGCTCGTCCAACAACCGGGTGAAGCGCTCTCGGGCTCGGCCCGCCGTCTCGGTGACCTCCTCGTGGCTGAGAGGCGTGGGAGAGATGCCGGCTGCCAGGTTGGTCACCAGCGATATCCCCAGCACCCGTGCCCCCATGTGGCGAAGGGCGATCGCCTCGAGGACGGTCGACATGCCCACCAGGTCGGCGCCGAGGGTGGCCAGCATCCTGATCTCTGCCGGCGTCTCGTAGCTCGGCCCAGCCAGGGCGGCGTACACCCCTTCCGGCAGCTCGAAGCCCTGTCCCTCTGCCACCTCGCGGGCACGTCCCCGCAGCTCGGCGCTGTACAGGTCGGTCAGGTCGGGAAAGCGGGGGCCGAGTCGGGAGTCGTTGGGTCCGACCAGGGGATTGCGGCCGGTCAGGTTGAGATGGTCGCGGATCAGAACCAGGTCGCCGGGGGCGAGCCCGGCCCCGATGCCCCCGGCGGCGTTGGTGAGCAGCACGGTCTGACAACCGGCCGCCACCGCAGTGCGCACCCCGAAGACCACGTCGGCCGGATCCCAGCCTTCATAGAGGTGGACCCGTCCGGCGAACGCCAGCACCGGTACCGTTTCCACCTCGGCCGAGAAGAGAGATCCGGAGTGTCCCTCCACCCCCGGAACCGGGAAACCCGGGAGATCCGCATAGGGGATCTCGACTGCCGAGGGGAGGGTGGAGGCGTAGCCGCCCAGGCCGGAGCCCAGCACCACCGCCACCTGGTGGCGGGGACGTCCGGAGGCGTCGCCCACCGCCACCGCCGCCCGCCGGATCGCCTCGTAGGTCACGCCCGGACCTCCTCGATGATCAGCGGCTGGCGGCTGGCGGGAAGGCTGGAGATGCTCCAGGCCCGCTGCAGCACCGACCTGGCCTGGTCGAGCCCGGATTCGTCGCGGTAGCCGAGGATGGCCAGCGGCTCGCCCTCCTCCACCCGGTCGCCCTCCTTGGCCAGCACGGTGATCCCCACCGTCGGGTCGATCGAGTCCTCTTTCCGGCGCCGGCCCGCTCCGAGCCGCATGGCGGCGATTCCGACCGCCTCGGCGTCGCAGCTGGTGACGTAGCCGGAGCGGGGCGCGGGGAACTCGACCGTGCGTTCGGGCCGGGGGAGGCGGGAAGGGTCCGTGACCGCGTCCGGATCGCCGCCCTGTGCCTCCACCACTCGGACGAAGCGCTCCAGCGCCCGACCGCTCTGCACCGCCTTCTGCAGGAGGTTGCGGGCCTCGCGGGCGTCCCGCGCCGCTCCGCCCAGCATCAGCATCAACGATCCCAGGTGGTAGACGAGCTCGACCAGATCGTCGGGACCGCCGCCGGCGAGGACGTCGATCGACTCTCGCAGCTCGTTGGCGTTGCCCACCTCCCGTCCGAGCGGCTGGTCCATGCTGGTCAGCACCGCCACCACCTCCACCCCTCGGGCGTGGCCTATCTCCACCATCGTCTCGGCGAGGCGGCGGGCGTCCTCTCGTTGCTTCATGAAGGCTCCCCGCCCCACCTTGACGTCCAGGACCAGACCGTCGAGATCCTCGGCCAGCTTCTTGGACATGATGGAGGAGGCGATGAGGGGGATCGAGGGAACGGTGCCGGTGGCGTCCCGGAGGGCGTACAGCTTGCGGTCGGCAGGTACCAGGGTCTCGGACTGGCCGGCCAGCACCAGCCCGTGCTTCTCCAAGACCGAGACGAAGGTGGTCGGGTCGAGTCCGCTGGTGAAGCCGGGGATCGTCTCCAGCTTGTCGAGAGTTCCCCCGGTGTGGCCCAGACCGCGGCCACTCATCATGGGTACGGCCACGCCGCAGGCCGCCACCATCGGAGCGAGGGGGATGCTGACCTTGTCTCCCACTCCGCCGGTGGAGTGTTTGTCGACCTTGACCGAGGACAGGCGGCTGAGGTCGAGGACATCCCCGCTGTGCAGCATGGCCTCGGTCCAGGCGTCCAGCTCGTCCCCGCTGAGGCCCCGGATGAAGATGGCCATGAGCATGGCCGCCATCTGATAATCGGTCACCTCACCTTGGGTGTAGGCGGCGATCAACCAGCCGATCTCATCGGCCTTCAGCACCCCTCCGTCCCGTTTGCGCTCGATCAGCTCGACCGCGGTCATCGGATGGCATCCAGGAACGACACGCCCTGTCCGGTTCCGGCGATGCCCAAGCCGTGTGCCACGGTGGCCGCCACGTCGCAGTACTGCTCACGGTCTCCGAGCGCCACCCCGGCCGCATTCAACCCGGCCACCAGCAGGGGTACGTACTCGCGGGTGTGGTCGGTGCTGCCGTCGGTGGGATCGTTGCCGTGATCGGCGGTGAGCATCAACAGGTCGCGGGAACCGAGGTCGTCGACCAGCTTGGGGAGAAACTCGTCGATCACCTGCAACCCGCGGTGGTAGCCCCCCGGGTTCTCGCGGTGTCCGTACACCATGTCCAGGTCGACCAGATTGGTGAAGACGATGCCCCGCTCCACCTGGGCCACGGCTTCGAGCGTCCGCTCCAGCCCATCGGCATCGCCTTCCGTGTGCACCGCCTCGGTCAGACCCCGGCCGGCGAACAGATCCTCGATCTTGCCGATCGCCACCACCTGCAGGCCGGCCTCGACGGCCTGGTCCAATACGGTGGGGGAGGGTGGCGGCAGGGCGTAGTCCCTCCGCTCGTAGGTCCGCTCGAACGATCCGGCCGCGCCCTGGAACGGCCGGGCGATCACCCGCCCGATCCGATAGTCGTTGCAGTGACGCCGGGCCACCTCGCACACCCGGTACAGCTCGTCGAGCGGAACGACGTCTTTGTGGGCGGCGATCTGAAAGACCGAATCGGCCGACGTGTACAGAATCAGCTCGCCGGTCTCGAGGTGTTGGGGACCGAGCTCCTCGACGATCACCGTGCCCGACGCCGGGTAGTTCCCGATGAACCGATGTCCGGTCTCTGCTTCGATCGCCTTCACCAGCTCGGCCGGGAACCCCTCCGGGAAGGTGGCGGCGGGCTGGTCGGTGACGATGCCGGCGATCTCCCAGTGACCGGTGGTGGAGTCCTTGCCGGCCGAGGCCTCTCGCAGCCGGCCGTACCCCATGGTCGGGTGTCGAGCGGGCGGCGCCCCCAGCAGATCGCCATGGAGGTTGCCGAGCCCGGCGGCGGCCAGGTTGGGGATCTCCAGGCCCCCGACCGCGCGGGCGGTGTGGCCGAGAGTGTCGGCGCCGGCGTCGCCATAAACGCCGGCGTCCGGGGGGGCGCCTACTACGCAGGAGTCCATCACGATCAGCACGGCGCGTTCGATCGGGCTGTCCACGGCTCCCCACCTGGATGCGTGTCCGGCCCAGTATGCCCGATTCTGCGGACGCCGGCCCGGCCTCTGACCGGACCGGGAAGAGTGGTGGTGGCGCCTAGCCGATCACACGTCGGAAAGCCCGGGTGGCGGCCGAGATGGTCACCACCCCGAGGGCGGTGGTGACCGCCGCCACCTGCCAGATGGCCGTCCAGTCCCAGCCGGTGTTGACCAGCGCCCGCATCGCGTCCACCAGATATGTGATCGGGTTGAAACGAGCCACCGTCTCCAGCCAGTCGGGCAGCAGGATCGCCGGCATGAACCCGGTGGAGAGAAAGAGCACCGGGAAGGTGATGAGGATGCCCAACAGCATCGTCAGCTCGGCGTTGCCGGTGCGGAGGGCGATGATGTTCGAGAGCCCGGCCCAGGCGATACCGAAGAAGACGGCGATGACGATGATCGCCGCCACTCCGAGCAGCCCGGTGCTCACCCGCGCCCCCATCAGGTAGGCGATCACAAGGATCAGGAGGCCCTGGATCGCCATCCGGCTGGCGTCGGCCGCCACCTTTCCCAGCAGGATGCTGGAGCGGCGAATCGGTGCGATCAGGAACTTGTCCAGGAGCCCGTCCTCCATGTCGGTGACCATGCCCATACCCGACTGGAAGGCAGAGTTGAGGGCGGTGAGTCCGACGATGGTCGGCACCAGGAACTGGAGGTAGTTGTCGTAGGCGAACCCGGGCAGGTCGGCCATGCTCGAGAACACCTGGCTGAACAGGATCAGGAAGAGCAACGGCTGCAGCAGGCTGAAGAAGAGCAACATGGGTACCCGCACCAGTTTGCGGAGGTTGCGGGC
>JBFGJL010000034.1:0-8473 GCA_041577235.1 Acidimicrobiia bacterium
CCGGGTCGGCGCCGCCGACCGTGCCGAACACCACGCCGGGCCAGCCGGCGATGGCGACGCCGTACCCCAGGTTCAAGAAGGCGAACAGGAGGATCGAGGTGGTGAGCATCGCCGCCGGATCGGGGGGCGGCTTGGCGACGGGCCGTTCGGACGTCTCATCGGTCATGGCCCCTCCCCGCCAGTCGAGGCGACACTACCGGGGCGCGGCGGGCCGCGGTCCCGGCGCGATCTGAAGCTGCACGGCTCCGGCCCTCACACCGTCCAAGGCGGGGGAGTGTCCTCGGCGATCCCATACCGTTCCAGGGCGCCGCCGACCACCGATCCCGGGATGCTGCCGTCGGCGGCCAGCGAAGCCAGGACCGCCACCACCACGTGGGGGCCGTCGGTCTCGAAGAAGCGCCGCAACTTGGCTCGCGTGTCGGAGCGCCCGTAGCCGTCGGTTCCGAGCGACAGGTAGCGGCGCGGGATCCAGCGCGACACCTGATCGGGGACGCTGCGCATGAAGTCCGATACCGCCACGATCGGCCCTTCGGAACCGGCCAGCTTCTCCGTCACCAAGACCGCCCGGGGCTCCTGGTCGGGATGAAGCCGGTTCCACCGTTCCACCGCCATCGCCTCTTCTCGCAGGCGCTTGTACGAGGTGGCGCTCCACAGCTCGACGGCCACGTCGAAGTGATCGGCCAGCTCGGCCTGCGCCTCCCGGGCCGCCAGATGAGCGGTTCCCGAGAAGAGGATCGTCGCCCGATGGCGGGGACCGACCGGGGCTTCCGCCCAGCGGTAGAGGCCGTCGATGATGCCTTGGTCGACGCCTTCCGGCTTGGGCGGCATCACATGGTTCTCGTTGTAGAGGGTGAGGTAGTAGAAGATGTTCTCGTCGTCGGCGTACATGCGGTGGAGGCCGTCACGGATGATCACCCCAACCTCGTAGGCGAAGGCGGGGTCGTAGGCCTGCACGGCAGGGACGGTGGAGGCCAACACGAGGCTGTGCCCATCCTGGTGCTGCAGACCCTCTCCCTGCAGCGTGGTGCGTCCGGCGGTGGCCCCCAGCAGGAACCCGCGGGCTCCCGCGTCCGACGCCGCCCAGATCAGGTCCCCCACTCGCTGGAAGCCGAACATCGAGTAGAAGATGAAGAACGGCACCATCGGCACCCCGCGGGTCACGTAGGAGGTGGCGGCGGCGGTGAAGCTGGCCATGGCCCCCGCCTCGGTGATGCCTTCCTCCAGGATCTGTCCGTCCTTGGCCTCGGTGTAGGACAGCAGGAGATCGTGATCGACCGGCTCGTACAGCTGGCCGTGGGCGGCGTAGATCTTGAGTTCCCGGAACAGGGCGTCCATGCCAAACGTGCGGGCTTCGTCGGGAATGATGGGGACGACCCGCGGCCCGAATCCCTCTTCCCGGGCGAGGCCGCGCAGTAGGCGGGTGAAGGCGGTGGTGGTGGAAGCCTCCACCTTGCCGCTGCCGGCGTCCATCTCGTCGAAGGGGGCGGAGCCGGGCAGCTGGAGCGGACGCCGGATCCGGATCACGCGGCTGGGGAGCGGGCCGTCCAGAGCCTTGCGGCGCTCCATGAGGTACTGGTATTCGGGGGAGTCGACCGGGGGGCGGTAGTAGGGGGGTTCGCGGTCTCCCTCCAGCGCCTCCTCCGGGATCTCCTCATGGAGATGGAGCCGGTCGCGCAGCCCCAGCAGCTGCTGGTTGGTCAGCTTCTTGATCTGGTGGGTGGCGTTGCGGCCCTCCACATCCGGTCCCAGGGTCCAGCCCTTGATGGTCTTGGCCAGGATGACGGTCGGCGCCCCCACCTGCTCGGTCGCCATCTTGTAGGCGGCGTAGATCTTGCGGTAGTCGAGCCCGCCCCGCCGCAGCTGCCACACCTGCTCGTCGGTGAGGTGCTCGACCAACTTGCGCAGCCGCGGGTCGGGACCGAAGAAGTGCTCGCGCACGTAGGCCCCCGATTCGGTCTTGTAGCGCTGGTACTCGCCGTCCACCGTCGTGTTCATCTTGTTGACCAGCACCCCGTCGACGTCACGGGCGAGGAGCTCGTCCCAGCCCCGGCCCCAGATCACCTTGATGACGTTCCAGCCGGCTCCCCGGAAGATCGCCTCCAGCTCCTGGATGATCTTGCCGTTGCCCCGGACCGGTCCGTCCAGGCGCTGCAGGTTGCAGTTGACGACCCAGATCAGGTTGTCGAGCCCTTCCCGCGCCGCCAGCGAGATGGAGCCGAGCGTCTCGGGCTCGTCCATCTCCCCGTCTCCGACGAAGCACCAGACCCGCGACTCGTCGGTGTCGTCGAGGCGGCGATTGTGGAGATAGCGGTTGAAGCGGGCGTGGTAGATCGAGTTGATCGGGCCCAGTCCCATCGAGACCGTCGGGTATTCCCAGAAGTCGGGCATGAGGCGGGGATGGGGATAGCTGGAGAGACCGCCGTCGCCGATCTCCATCCGAAACCGGTCGAGGTCCGCTTCGTCGAGCCGGCGTTCCAGGTACGCCCGGGCGTAGATGCCGGGAGTGGCGTGACCCTGGATGTAGACGTGATCACCGGGCAGGCCGTCCTCCTTGCCGCGGAAGAAGTGATTGAACCCCACCTCGTAGAGCGCCGCCGACGAGGCGAAGGTGGAGAGGTGGCCCCCGATCCCCTCGGCCTCGTGGTTGGCCTTGATCACCATCACCGCCGCGTTCCAGCGGATGAAGCGCCGGATCCGCTTCTCCAGGTACTCGTCTCCCGGGAACCAGGGCTCCTCTTCCGCCGGGATCGTGTTGACGTAGGGAGTGGTGATGGTGGCGGGTACCCCCACCTGCAGCTCCCGAGCTCGCTCCAACAACTTGGCCAGCAGGAAGCGACCGCGGGCCGCTCCCTTGGCACCGACCACCGCCGCCAGGGAGTCGAGCCACTCCTCGGTCTCCTCCGGGTCGATGTCGGGGAGTTGGTGGACGAAGCCGTCGATGATCATTGCGCCTCTCTCGCTGTCGGCCGCACCTATGAGATTACTGCAGGCGCCGCCGCTGTTCCCAGGGCCCCCAACGAGGCCGACCGGCCGAGCGCAGCTCCTACACTCGGCGGCATCAGGGCCTCCGAGGCGGCATGACCTTGTCAAACGAGTTCACCATCCGTCC
The DNA here is from genome assembly GCA_041577235.1 of Acidimicrobiia bacterium. Classification (GTDB taxonomy): domain Bacteria; phylum Actinomycetota; class Acidimicrobiia; order Spongiisociales; family DATADW01; genus JBFGJL01. The sequence goes on from JBFGJL010000034.1 coordinate 3,110, forward strand.
CCTCCGCAGCGACGACGATTACGCCGCCTGCCTCGAACTGCAGCGCCTCACCTGGGGCGACGATCCCCGCGACCTGGTCCAACCGGTGATCCTGGCCATCACCCAGAAGGTGGGAGGGGTCGCCGCCGGGGCCTTCGACCGGGATGAGCGCCTGGTGGGGTTCGTCTACGGCATCTCGGGAGTGAGGGAGGGCCGTCCGGCCCACTGGTCCCACATGCTGGCGGTTCTCCCCGACCTGCAGGGGATGGGCATCGGACGGCGGCTGAAGCAGTACCAGCAGCAGCGTCTGCTGGAATCGGGCGTGGAATGGATGTACTGGACGTTCGATCCCCTGCTGGCCCGCAACGCCCACCTCAACCTCACCCGGCTGGGAGCGCAGGTGGTGGAGTACGTGGAGGACATGTACGGCGACCGCGGTTCGAGCAAGACCGACTCGGTCATCGGGACCGACCGCTTGGTGGTGGCCTGGCATCTCACCGGGAACGCCCCTCCAGCCGCAGCCAAACCCCCGCCAGCTCCAGAGGCGGTGGTCGATCTGTCGACCACCTCGCTGCCCGAGGTCGATCCGGTGTGGATCGAGGTGCCGAACGACATCCAGGTTCTGAAAGTGGAGGATCCCGACCTGGCTCGCCGCTGGCGGGCCGCCACCCGGGCCACCTTCCACCACTATCTGGGAAACGACTACATCGTCGCCGGCTTCGAGCGTCGCTCCGAGGGAGGCGGACGGTATTGGCTGACCCGCCGGTGACCCGCTCGTGAAACCGGCGCGGATCGTCCTCCGGGAGATCGAGATGCGGTTGCGCGAACCCTTCCGGATCTCGTCCGGCCGGAGCCACCAGAGACGGATCCTGCTGGTGGAGCTGGAGGACGCCGACGGTGCGGTTGGATGGGGCGAGTGTGTCGCCGACGTCACCCCCCATTACTCGGCCGAGACGGTCGACACCGCCTGGCTGGCCATCCCGGCCTGGATCGCCCCGGTGATGCTGGGGCGGGAATGGGACTCCCCCGAGGACCTGCGTCCCGCGCTGGAGCTGGCCTTCCGGGGCCACCCGATGGCGAAAGCCGCCGTGGAGATGGCCGCCTGGCACCTGGAGGCGGAGCGACAAGGCCGCTCGCTGTCGGCGCTGCTCGGAGGCTCCCGTCCCCAGGTGGCCACCGGCATCTCCCTGGGAATCCAGGACTCTCCTGAGCAGCTGGCCCGCAGGACGACCGAGAGCCACGAGGCCGGGTACCGGCGGATCAAGGTCAAGATCGGCCCAGGACGAGACCTGGCCTTCGTGGCGGCAGCACGGGAGGCGCTGGGCTCGCAGCCGGCTCTCTCGGTCGACGCCAACAGCGCCTACCGCCTCGACGACGCTCCCACCCTGGCTCAGCTCGACCGCTTCGAGCTGGTGATGATCGAACAGCCGCTGGCGGCCGACGATCTCCTCCGGCACGCCTCCCTCCAACCCCGCCTCGCCACCCCCATCTGCCTCGACGAGTCGATCACCGGTCCCGATCGAGCCGAGGACATGATCCAGCTGGGAAGCGGCCGCATCATCAACATCAAACCGGGTCGGGTGGGCGGCCATACCTCGGCTCGCCTCATCCACGACCTCGCCCGGGCCGTCGGCATCCCGGTGTGGTGTGGGGGAATGCTCGAGACCGGCATCGGACGGGCCCACAACGTGGCGCTCGCCTCCCTCCCCGGGTTCAGTCTGCCCGGCGACCTCAGTCCCAGCGCCCGCTACTGGGAGCAGGACATCGTCGATCCACCCTGGACGATGGAGCAGGGGATGGTGGCCGTTCCCCGCCACCGACCGGGACTGGGGGTCGAGGTGGATCGCGAGCGGATCGAGGAGCTGACCGTGCGCCGACTGGAGCTGCCCTCCTCGCCCTGAGCGCAGTCGGGCTGAAGGCTCGGTACCCGAGGATGCCGTCTTCCCAGGAGGCGTCGCGTCAGGGGGTCCACCCCAGGTCCGACGCCGCACGCCCGCCCCGAGCGGGGTAGCTTCGGCCGGGTGGCGCCCATCACCTCTTCAGGCGCGGTGAAGCGGACGCTGCCCCCGGCCGGGGACCGGACGGCATGACCGGGCGCCTCTATCCGGTCAGCATCGACCGCCGGGTACGGGTGGCGATGGACGACGGAGTCGAGCTGGCGCTGACCGTCTACCTCCCGGATGCTCCCGGCGACGGCCCCTTTCCGGCCGTGGTGGAGTCGATTCCGTATCGCAAGGACGACGACTGCTTCGCCCGCGACTGGGCCAACTACACCTACCTGGCCGAGCGCGGCTTCGCCGGAGTCCGGATCGACATCCGCGGCACCGGCGCCTCCGACGGGGTGATCGTCGACGAGTACGTCGAGCGAGAACAGATCGACACGCGGGCGGTGTTGCAGTGGGCCGCCGCCCAGGAGTGGTGCACGGGCCGGCTGGGCATGTGGGGCATCAGCTGGGGCGGGTTCGCCGCCCTGCAGACCGCCATGCTCCGACCTCCCGAGCTGCAGGCGATCGTGGCCGCCCACGCCACCCACGACCGTTTCGCCTGCGATGTCCACTACCTGGGTGGTGCTCTCCATTGCTGGGAGCAGGTCGACTGGCCGGTGGGGATGGTGGCGCTCAACGCCTTGCCGCCCGACCCCGATTTGGTCGGAGAGACCTGGAAGGAGCGGTGGAGAGAGCGGCTGGAGCTGACCCCACAGTGGCTCCCCGGATGGTTGGCCCGCCAGAGCCGGGACCCGTTCTGGCGGCACGGCTCTCCCTGCGAGGACTATCAGGCGATCACGGTTCCCACCCTCCTCATCGGCGGGTGGCTGGACGGCTACATCGACGGCATCCTGGCCATGCTGGAGGCGCTACCCGGCCCCAAGCGGGCGATCGTCGGACCCTGGGGTCACTTCCGTCCGGCCACCGGAGTGCCCGGACCCACCTACGACCACCTGAGGGAGATGGTCCGTTGGTTCGGACACTGGCTGCGGGACGATCCGAACGGAGTGCCGGACGACCCGTTGCTGACGGTGTTCATCCGGACCGGACCTCCCTTCGATCCTCCCACCGGAGCGGTGGCCGGCTTCTGGCGGGAGGAATCCTCGTGGCCCCCGGCCGACCGGGAAGAGTTGGTGTGGCAGTTGGGTGAGGGCGGCACCCTCGTCGAGCAGGCGGCGGCCGACGGCTTCGACGAGTGGACGGGACCGGCCGGCACCGGCAGCTACACCCCCTTCTGGGACATGGCCGGCTGGGGTTCGGGCGACACCACCATGGACGATGCCTCGGCCCTCTCCTACGAGACCGGGCCCCTGACCATGCCGGTGGAGGTGCTGGGCGCCCCCAAGGTGCAGGTTTCGATCTCGGTCGACCGGCCCTACGGGCTGGTGGCGGCCCATCTGGTGGATGTCGGTCCCGACGGCGCCGCCGCCCTAGTCACCCGGGGCGTGCTCAACCTCAGCCATGTCGACGGATCGGAGAAGCCGGCTCCACCTCCGGTGGGGACGCCGTTCGCGGTCGAGGTTCCTCTGCGGGAGACGTCGCTGGTGGTCCCGGCCGGCCACCGGATCCGGCTCAGCCTGGCCGGGGCCGACTTCCCTCTGATCTGGCCGCCACCCACCCCGGTGACCCTGCGCATCCATCGAGGGACCGATCACCCCGCCCGGCTGGTCCTGCCCGTGGTTCCCCTTGCCCACCGGGCCCGGCGGGTCGATGTCCCGCCCGGAGTTCCCCCGATGGCTCCGATCGTCGAGCGCCCCGGTCGGCGCAGCTGGCAACGTCGCCGGACGGGATCGACCGTGGAGGTGACCAGGAGCGTCGCCTCCTGGGAGCGGATCCTGGAGCGAGGCCAGCTCACCTACGCCTCCAGCCATGAGATGGGTTGCTCCATCCGGGACGACGACCCGGCCAGCTGTCGCGCCTTCGGCGAGGCCCGACTGGTGCTCTCCCGGCCGGGATGGGAGGTCGCCACCACCGGCCGGGTCGACCTGCGCACCGACGGGGCCAGGTTCCTCTTGGACATCGACCTGGCGGCGCACCACGGCAGCGAGCTGGTGTTCTCACGCCGCTGGCGGACCGAGATCGACCGGGAATGGGCCTGAGGCACCCAACCTCCCGACGACGACCGTTTGTGCCCACCGGCCCCGCCATGAGGGGTAGCGTGCAGGGAACCACAGACGCTAGGGAACCAAGTGGGTGAGGCCGCTGCTCTCTGGGTGGGCAAGGACGAGCACAACGGAGTGCCCAGCCAGCCGCGCGTCGACCTCCCCCCGCCGCCCCACTGGCGGCTGGAGGTGGTGGCCGCGGTCGAGCGTCCCCATCATCTCGAGGTCTCACCCGACGGCAACGAGCTCGTGTTCGTGCTCGACCGCGATGGCTCCGACCTGTGGACGATCGGGGCCGCAGGTGGGCCACCCGACCGCATCACGGTGGGACGCGACCCGGCTCCCTACTGGGAGGACACCCAACCGGTCTGGTCACCCGACGGCGAGTCGGTCGCCTACGGGCAGGCGGGGGAGGTGCTGGTGGTGCCAGCCCGAGGAGGTCCCACCCGACGGCTGGTGGAGGGTGGTGAGCCGACCTGGATCGACCGGCAGCGGCTGCTGATCACGGTTGACCGCCATCGAGTCGGCCGGCTGGCGGTGGTGGACGTCGATGATCCGTGGCCACAGGCGGTGGGCGTGGACGGGGGTGACAGCTCCTCCGCGGTGGTGGCACCCGACGGTAAGCAAGCCGTCTTCGTGTGGTTCCCACCCGACGATCGCCAACGCAGCGATCTGATGGCTCTGGACCTCGGATCGGGGACGGTGCGGAGCCTGAGCGGAACACCCGGCTACCGCCTCCACAGTCCAGCGATCGACCCGGACGGGGGGGTGGTGGCGTTCGTCTCCGAGCGCAGTGGCCGCCACGAACTCCACCTGGTCGGACTCGACGGCAGCGGTGAGCGTCGACTCACCGCGGCGGGTGCCGACTTCTCGGCGCCGCGCTGGCATCCAAGCGGCGATCGGCTGGTAACGATCATGACCGACGCCGGCCGCTCCCACCTGGTCGAGGTCGACGCCGGTGACGGCCAGGTGCGGATCGTGGCCGAAGGTGGAACCTGGTCGAACCCGAACTGGGTCGGGGAAGGCGCCGTGTCCGCCCTCTACGAGGATCATCGGACGCCCCCCCAGATTCGGCGCGTCGACCCGGACGGCACCATCACCGTGCTGTTCGCTCCGGCCCCGGCCCCGGTGCGAACGGCTCCTCACGTCACGCCCACCGAGGTCCGATTTCCCTCCTTCGACGGCCTGGAGATCCCGGCCCTCTTGTTCCGACCCCGGCCGAACGGCGGGCGGCCGGCCCCGGCGGTGGTGTATCCCCACGGTGGCCCCACCTCCCACTACGGCGACGAGTGGGACGG
>JBFGJL010000035.1:0-8425 GCA_041577235.1 Acidimicrobiia bacterium
GCGGCTGGTGGACCGTGTCGGCCAGGGAGGCGACGATGGCGTCGGAGGGCAGTGGTCCCAGCTCCAAGACCTCGTGGCGCACCTCCGCCTCCTGCAGGTGGCGCAGGGTGGCCTGGAGGGGATGATCGGGCCCGACTTCGTTGTCGCGCCACGCCCCCAGCACGAGCAGGTGGGAGGCCGAGCGGTCGGAGAGCACCGCCTCCAGCAGCCGAAGTGAGGGGAGGTCACTCCACTGCAGGTCGTCGACGAACAGCACCAGGGGGCTGTCGGGGGTGGCGAAGGTCCTGACCAGGTGGCGGAACGCCTGGTCGATACGGGCCTGGGCCTCGGCCGGCGAGGCCTCTGGGAGGGAAGGCTGGTCGCCCACCAGCGCCGTCAGCTCCGGTACCACCTCGGTGAGGGCGGCGGCGTTGCGCCCCAATCGGGTCTGCAGGTCGGTGCGCAACGCCTCCAGCGCCTCCTCCGGGAGGGTCAAGGCCTGCCGGACCAGGTCGGCCACGGCGCCGGTCCAGGCCAGGTAGGGGAGGTCACGACGGTACAGATCGAACTTCCCCCGGCCGAACCAGGCCGAACGCCCGACGATCGCCGGCTGCAGCTCGTTGACGAGCTGTGACTTGCCGATGCCCGAGTAGCCGGCCACGAACAAGGCTCTCCGCTGGCCCCCGGCGACCGCTTCGAAGGTCTGGTCGAGCCGGTCGAGCTCCGGTCGGCGTCCATACAGACCTTCCGGCAGCACCAGCTCGTCGGCGATGTCGTGCTGGCGCAGCTCGAAGGCGGGGTCCGCCTCCGCCACCAGGAGGTCACCCACCCGTCGCAGGTCGAAGGCGAGGCCCCGCGCCGTCGCGTAGCGGTCCCCGGCGTTCTTGGCCAGCAGGATCGCCACGATCTCCGCCAGCAGTCCGGGGATGGCGGGATCGAGCTCGGCCACCGACGGCGCGGGGCGGGCGATGTGGGCGTGGACGAGGGTGAGCGGGTCGGATTCGGGGAAGGGCAGCTCACCGGTCAGCAGCTGAAAGATGATCACACCGAGGGCGTAGAGATCCGAGCGAGCGTCTACGGGGCGATTCATGCGCCCGGTCTGCTCGGGCGACATGTAGTGCAGCGAGGCGCCGGGGGCCGCCGCCTCCGCCGCCTCCGAGCGGAGACGGGTCGCCCGCGAGAACCCGCGGATGGAGGCGGCTCCGTCTCCCGGCTGCACATGGAACCAGGCGGGTGCCACCGAGTTGTGCACGACCCCCCGCCCGTGCACCTGGGCGACGGTCTCGGCGAGCCCCGCCGCCACCCGCACCCGGTCCGCCAAAGTCGAACCGTTGGGAGCGCCCATCCACTGTCCCAGCGGAGCCGTCCCCGGGTCGACGGTGACCAGGGCCAGGTCGGACTCCGTGGCCACCAAGCCCACCGGCTCGACCACCCCCGGCAATCCCTTCAACGACGTGCCGATCTCGTAGGCGTGGCGACGGGCCGCCAGCTCCCGCTCGCTCGGCCACTTCGCACGGAACATCTCGACCAGGACGGGAGCGCCGGTCGTCCGCTCTCGCCCGCGGAAGGTGACCTCGGCGCTGGTACCCGACACGAACTCGGTGAGCTCGTAGCCCGGGACGTCCGGAAAGCGTCGATCGCCGGGCGAGGGCCGGGCCTCCGGGTCAGATGGCAATGGAGCGTCCGATCTCCGGCGGCCGCAGATAGGTGTACGGGACCGCCAGGTCGCGGTTGCGCCGGTCGATCTCGATGGTGACTTCGTCGAGGCGGGATCGGAACCGGTCCACCGCCAGCGTCGCCGCCCCGTTCTGTTGGAAGAAGTCCTCCGGATATTCGCCCAGCGGGGTGAGGGTGGGCTCCGACAGCAGGTGCACCAGTGTCAACTGCTCGTCGACCGCCTTCATCGGAGGCAGCCCGTAGGTGAACAGCGCCTCGTTGCTGGGCGCCCGGGTGGTGGGGGGCGGCAGGTACAGGGCACCCGGAGCGTTGGGGATGAAGCCGAACTGGTCGTACTGCCCGTTGTTGACGGCGGCGTGCTCGCACGACACCAGGTAGATGGTCTGGCGGATGATGGCGTGCAGGTCGTCGAACCTGAGCAGCTTGCCGTCCACCAGCGGCAGGCCCTTCACCCGCCCACCTTCCGGCGAGGTGAGCTCGGCGATCCAGGCCTGCAGCTCGGGGTCGGCCTGGACGTCCTGGTCGGAGTGGTAGTAGAGCCGCAGGAGCTGCTCGCTGTACGCATCGATGGCGTCGTACAGGCGAAGGGCGTCGTCTCGATAGTGGTACCCGGGCAGCAGGTCCCGGTCGAGCACTCCCCGCCGGCCCATCTCCGTGCGGGGGTCCCAGTCCGAGAACGACCATTCCCCGTAGGCGTTGTTCACCAGCCAGTAGGCACCCTCGGTGCCCACGGCATTGGTCTCGTCGATCGGTCCGCCGGGCACGATCAGCTCGGTCCGGGCCTCGTAGTTGATGTTGATCGTGCCGGTGAAGTGGGGACGCAACAGGGCGTGGACGGGATGCTGGGGGGGCAGCGTGCGGCTGGCCGCCACCCAGAACGGCTCCATCACCAGATGAGTGCGGGTGAGGTGGGCGATGATCTCGTGATAGGTGCCTTCTGCGCACTGGACGAAGGTACGGGCGGTGAGCCACGTCCACCACTCGTCGGCCGGGGTGAACACCACCGGGGCAGTCGTCTCCGACTGGCCGAGTTGGATGGCGAGAGGTAGCAGGGTCTTGTCCTCGTTGGTCCAGAACAAGGCGAGCGGCGCCTCCTGGAACCGGCCCAGCACGATGGGGGCACCCTGCAGATCTGCGTAGTCGGTCATGAACAGGCGACCCTCGGACAACAGCCGGGCCAGGGTGAGACCCTCCGGTAGCACGGGGCGAACCGTCTCCTCGGTGACGGCGAAGTTGTCGGGAATCCGGTCGATGCGGGCGATCAGGAAGGGGTTGATACCGTCCAGCCGCTGGCGGGCGAACTCACGGTCTTCCATCCAGCGCTCGGCCACCGAGGGCATCGGACGCAAGGGGTAGAAGCTCCGATAGTCGGCAACCTCGCCGGGCTTGGCCTTGAGCCATCTCACCACCGACAGGGCGGCATCCGCCAGCGACTCCCCGACGTCGAACAGCATCCGGTCACGCTTGCGGGGGGTGAACCGCTCCGGCGCCGGCAGGCCCCGGCAGAAAGGGGGCAAGCCCGGCATGAACTCCCACTCGTACAGCTTCTGCTGGGCGGCCAGATCTCGCTCACGCTGGAAGCGCTCCTGACGAGAAGCGTGCTGGGGCAGGCCGATCTGCACGAACACCCATGCCTCGGACGACTGCGAACCAGTGTACGCAAGCCGCTCGCCGCCATCCCCGGACCGCCTGACCGGGTGGCGATCAGTTGCAGTAGGTCACGGCCAGGGCCGGCGCCCACCGACTGGCGACCGCCGTGTAGTGCTCTCCTGCTGTTTCCCAGTCCTCGGACGCCAGCGCCTCGATCGACGCCCACACCGAAGCGGCCGACTCGTCGCTCTCCAACTCGTCCCGGTCGAACATCAGGGCGACCCCGCCATAGTCCAACTCGACCATCGCCTCCGGGGGGAAGTCCCCCAGCCAGCCGGCCAGCTCGGCCAGGTCGTCGGTGATCACGTCGTCCATCCCGGCTTCGCGCAGCACCTCCAACGCCGTCTCGATCCGATCCGAGGCCGACTTGCGATCCGACCGGTATCGGATCGAAGGCCCGTCGCTGCGCCCAACCAGCTCCCGCTCGGAGGCATCGAAGGCCACGAACCAGCGCAGAGGAACGTGCCAGGGAGAGGTGAGGATGTGTGATCGAACCTGGGGCCGGCGGTCGTGCAGCGCCCGCAGCTGCTCGGCGGCCCGCCGGGCGGCCGACTCCGGGATGATGGCCTCACCTCCCAGGTCGCCGTAGGCGCGATGAAAGGCCAGCACCCCTTCCAGCATCCGCAGGCGAGGAAAGCGGGGACACACGAAGCGGCGACCACCCCACTCCACCTCGAGCGCGTCTTCCAACATCGGCTCCGACAGCAGTCCGAACTCACCAGAGCGCAACGCCGGCCGAGTGGCCACGTCCGGCGAGCGGCGCCGGAGGCCGCGCAACCCGGCCGACCCGTCGGGGAGATAGACACGCAGATAGGCGGAGCGGGTCATGTAGGCATGCTACCTCCCTCCCCACACCTGGCGAGAGGCGTCGACCACGGAAAGTGAGAGCGCTCGTGGGGGGTCGGTGGGTGGTTCGCACTAGACTGATGCCGTTGGTAGGTGAAAGGACTCTGGCCCATGGCCGTATTCTCGAGGGTATCCGGGGAGGGCCATGAAGAAGTCCTCTTCGGATTCGATGCCCTCTCCGGGCTGAAGACGATCATCGCCATCCACTCCACTGCTCTCGGTCCCGCCCTCGGCGGGACCCGCTTCTTCCCCTACTCCTCCGAGGACGAAGCCCTGATCGACGTGCTACGCCTCGCCAAGGGCATGACCTACAAGGCGGCGGCGGCCGGATTGGACCTGGGGGGAGGCAAAGCGGTCATCATCGGCGACCCCCGCCACGACAAGAGCGAACGACTGCTGCGGGCCTACGGCCGCATGGTCGACTCACTGGGGGGTCGGTACATCACCGCCGAAGACGTCGGCACCACCGCCAACGACATGGAGATGATCCGACGCGAGACCCGATGGGCGCTCGGCATCCCGATCGAAGAGGGAGGGTCGGGCGACCCGTCTCCGGCCACCGCTCGCGGTTTGTTCGCCGGCCTGCGAGCGGTGGCGCAGGACCTGTGGGGTGACGAGCACCTTCACGGCCGGCGAGTGGCCATCCAGGGAGTGGGAAAGGTGGGCTACTCGCTGGTCGGCCTGCTGGTGGAGGCGGGCTGCGAGGTGATCGTGGCAGACGTCTTCGAACCGGCCGCTCGCCGGGCGGTCGAAGACTTCGGGGTCAAGGCGGTACCGGCCGGCGAGTTGCTGGCGGTGGACTGTGACATCCTCGCCCCCTGCACCATGGGAGCGGTGCTGGACGAAGAGACCATCCCCGCCCTGCGGTGCACCGTGGTCCTGGGCTCGGCCAACAACCAGCTGGCCGATGACGCCCTCAGCGACCTGATCGCCGAGCGGGGCATCCTGTACGTGCCCGACTTCGTGGTGAACGCCGGTGGTCTGATCAACGTCTACGAGGAGCTGCGGGGCTACTCCCCCACCCGCGCCATGCATCGGGTGGACAGCATCTTCGAAGCCACCAAGCACGTCCTCGAGCTCGCCCACCGCCACGGGACCACCCCGCTGGCGGCGGCCAAGCGGCTGGCCGAGTCCCGGATCGAGGAGATCGGGGACCTGAGCCGATTCCGCCGGAGTGGCGATGACCGCAACTGACGTGCACCGGGGGGAGTGGGAGCTGGCGGGCACCGAGAGTCGCGATCACCGCAGCCTGGGCCTGTCCGACGAGCAGGTGCTCCGGATGTACGAGATCATGCTGACCGCCCGTCGCATCGACGATCGGATGTGGGCCCTCAACCGACAGGGGCGCGCACCCTTCGTCGTGTCCGCCTCCGGCCACGAGGCCATCCAAGTGGCCAGCGTCTTCGCCATGGACCCCGAAGTCGACTGGACCCTCCCTTACTACCGGGACATGGGGGTGGCCCTGGCCTGGGGGATCGATCCCCTCGACATCTTCCTGGCGGTCTTCTCCCGCAAGACCGACCCCGCCAGCGGAGGCCGGCAGCTGCCCAACCACTGGTCCGACCCGGAGCGGAGGATGTTCACCCACTCCTCCACCATCTCCACCCAGTATCCCCACGCCGCCGGAATCGCCTACTCCGTCAAGGAGGCTGGTGAGCCCGCCATCGTCGCCGTCTATGGGGGGGAGGGCTCCACCTCCGAGGGTGACTGGCACGAGACCATGAACTTCGCCGGGATTCACCGGCTCCCACTGCTGGTCATCATCGAGAACAACCAGTACGCCATCTCCGTCCCCTCCAGCGAGGAGGTGGCCGGTCGCATCGTCGATCGGGCGGCCGGGTACGGCATGCCAGGAGTGGAGGTAGACGGAAACGACCCGCTGGCGGTCTACGAGGTCGTGAAGGAGGCCGCCGACCGGGCCAGAGCCGGCCAGGGCCCCACCCTGATCGAGGCCAACACCTACCGGTACTACGCCCACACCTCCGACGACGACGACCGGCTCTACCGAAGCCGGGAGGAGGTCGACCATTGGCGCCGGCACGACCCGGTCATGATCCTCAAGCAGTACCTCATCGAGGCTCGTCTCCTCGCGGAGGCAGACGAGCAGAAGCTCGAGGCCGAGATCGCCGCCCGGCTGGCAACGGCGGTCGAGCAGGCGGAGTCGGCCCCGGCCGCCGACGATCCCTACAGCCACGTCTACGCCAGGGAGATCGTCCCCAGTGAGGCGGTCACCGCCCCGCAGCCGCCACCTAGCGGTCCCGAGGTGAACCTCATCACCGCCGTCAACAAGGCCCTGCACGAGGTGATGGAAGCCCATCCGGCGACGGTGGTCTTCGGTGAGGACGTGGCCGACCCCAAGGGTGGTGTGTTCAAGGCGACCGAGGGTCTCACCGATCGCTTCGGTCGGGGGCGGTGTTTCAACAGCCCGCTGGCCGAGTCGCTGATCGTGGGAGCGGCGGTGGGAATGGCGGCGGCGGGGCAGCTGCCTATCGCCGAGATCCAGTTCGCCGACTACATCCATCCGGCCTTCGATCAGATCGTCTCCGAGGTGGCCAGGGTCCACTACCGGTCAGATGGGCGGTGGAAGGTGCCGATGGTGATCCGCACCCCCTTCGGGGGGGGCATCCACGGCGCTCTCTATCACTCGCAGTCGGTCGAATCGTTCTATGCCCACATCCCCGGGTTGAAGGTGGTGGTTCCCTCCACCCCGGCCGATATCAAGGGCCTGCTGTGGGAGTCGGTGGAGGATCCCGATCCGGTCCTGTTCCTGGAACCGAAGAAGCTCTACCGGCTGGGCAAGGGTCCCTACCCGGAAGGCGAGTACCGGGTTCCGCTGGGGCGGGCCTCCATTCGCCGGGCGGGCGACGACCTCACCATCCTGACCTACGGTGCCATGGCTCACTTCGCCCTGGAGGCCGCCGCCCAACTGGAGGCGGAGGGAATCGATCCCGAGATCATCGATCTGCGCTCGCTGAAACCGCTCGACTGGCCCACCATCGCCGCTTCGGTGGCCAAGACCAGCCGCGTCCTCATCGTCCACGAGGACAACGAGTTCGTGGGATACGGGGCCGAGCTGGCCGCCCAGCTGGCCGATGAGGGCTTCGAATGGCTCGACGCCCCGGTCAAGCGTTACGCCGCACCCGATGTCCCCACCTTCCCCTTCGCCTCCGAGCTGGAGGCGATGATGTATCCCAATCCGGAGGGGATCGCCGAGCGAGCCCGCCGCCTGCTCGAGTACTGACGTCAGCGCAGATGGCGGCGGAGGGCGGGACGTGAACCGAACCACACCGTCAGCCAGAGGGCGACGCGGATCAGCGGTGACACCAGCCGGGTCCACCCCCCGAAGGTGACGTCCGATTCTATGGTCACCAGGGTGCCGGTCCCAGCGGGCTCGCAGCTGATTGTGTCGGTGCTCGTCACTCTGGCCGATCCTCCCCGATAGACGGCCCGGACGGGCGTGACCAGCTCGACCAGCTCGTACTCCATCTGCATGCCCCCCCAGGTGGTGACCAGCCGGTAGCGGGCACCAGGAACGAGGGCCCGTCCACCCTCCAGCGTCACCGCCGAAACGGCCGGGTCCCACTCGGCCAGCCGGCCGAAGTCGGCCACCCGCCGGAACACCTCCGAGGGCGGTCGGGGTACGGCGACGCGCAGCAGCACCAGCCGAGCGTACCGACTGGCATCCATCCTCGCCGGGTCTCCGAGGGCGGGGTCGTGACGAGGGCTATCCTCGACCGGCATGTCGCTGCTCTCCGACTTGAGCCGGCGGTTCGGCGACGCCTTCGAGAAACTGGGCCTGGATCGCCTCCACGGCGAGGTGGTCGTCTCCCAGCGTCCCGAGCTGGGCCAGTTCCAGTGCAACGGAGCACTCGCCGCCGCCAATGCGGCCGCTCGCGCCCCCCGTGAGCTGGCCAGTGAGGTGATCGAAGCCGTGTCGGAACCCGGCCGGTTCGCCGAGCTGACCGTGGCTGGCCCCGGGTTCATCAACATCACCGTCACCGACGAGCATCTGGTCGGCTTTGTTGCCGGGGCGGCCGACGACCCCCAGCGGGGGGTCGAACGCGCCGACCCCACCATGGTGGTGGTGGTCGACTACGGCGGCCCCAACGTCGCCAAGGCGATGCACGTCGGGCACCTGCGCGCCTCCATCATCGGCGACAGCCTCCGCCGGCTGTTCGCCTTCGTCGGACATCGCACGATCGGCGACGCCCACTTCGGCGACTGGGGACTCCAGATCGGCCAGGTCATCACCGAGCTGCGGCGGCGACGGCCC
>JBFGJL010000036.1:0-8364 GCA_041577235.1 Acidimicrobiia bacterium
GCTCGGAGATGAAGGCGCCCTCGGCGATCACCGACGGCACCTCGGCGCGGCGTAGGAGTCCGTAATAGTCGGTGAGACCGTCGTCCCGAAGCCGGGGCTTGGCCCCGGCGTCTGTGTCGCCCACCCACCGGGTGCCGAACCCGGCCAGACCCCGGCGGAGCTCCTCGACCAGCAGTCCGGCCAGCCGGCGCGACCCGGAATCCTTGACCGAGTAGAAGACCTCACTGCCGGGACCGTCGAACGGCCCGTCCGGCTCGGCGTTGTTGTGGATCGACACCAGGGCGTGGGCCCCGGCCGACTCGGCCAGGCGCGCCCGGAAAAGCAAGCCGGCTTCGTAGTCGGCTCCGGGCGGACCCTCGGTCCGGGTCAGCCACACCCGATTGGCCGCCGGTATGGCCTGCCCGGGGACGATCCCTCCGGTGACCCAGTCCACGTCGTGCGGGCTCTGCAGCAGGTCGCGCAGCCGCCGGGCGATGTCGAGGTTGACCACCGGCTCCTCCAGCCCGGTCGGTCCGGTCGCCCCCCGGTTGGGACCGCCGTGACCGGGGTCGACCACCACCACGAAGTCGGCGAACGAGAAACCGGCTCCCACCGGGCCGGGTGAGCGGCGGGGGTGGAAGGCCACCGAGGCACCCGGGACCCAGACCGTGTCGTCACAGCCGGTGCGAACCAACAGCCAGTCCTCCACGCGGTCCTCCACCCCGAAGACCAGTCCCTCGTGAGCGGTGGTGAAGGGCGGCTTCCGGGGCTGGACGGACAGGGGGGCTCCGCCGGCGGCGATCACCGCCACCCCGGTGGTGCCGGGCGGAAGCGGCCCGCCCGGAGGTGGTGGGGGAGGATCGGGGGCGGGACGGTCCGGGACCGGACCCGGCTGCAGCGGCCCGGCCGGTCCGGTGGTGGGAACGGGGATCGTGGTGGAGACGGGGGTGGTGGGAGGAAGTGTGGGGGACGAGGTGGCAGCGGTGGCCGGAACCGTCGTCGGGGCCGGGGTGGATGCGATCCCGCCGCCCGCTCCGAGGCAGGCGACGACCAGGGTCAGCAGCCCCGCCGGCCAGATCCGACGCACGCCTTCAGAGCCGTTCGGCGACCGTCTTCATCTCCATGAACAGACGGAGGTAGCCGGGACCCCCGGCCTTCGAGTTGGACCCGGACAACTTGAAACCTCCGAAGGGCTGCACCCCCACCAGCGCCCCGGTGATCTTGCGATTGACGTAAAGGTTGCCGACGTGGAAGTCGCGCCGGGCCCGCTCGATCCGGTCGCGCCTCCGACTGAAGAGGCCGCCGGTCAAGCCGAACTCGGTTCCGTTTGCGATCTGCAGAGCATGGTCGAAATCGTCGGCCCGAATCACCGACAGGACCGGCCCGAAGATCTCGTGCTGGGCCAGTCGGGCGTCGGGATCGACATCGGCGAAGACGGTCGGCTGTAGGTAGTAGCCCCCGTCGAGATCGATCGCCTCTCCCCCGGCCACCAGCTTGGCCTGGCCGCGTCCTTGTTCGATCTCGGAGAGAATGGCCTTGTGCTGGGCGGCGGTGATCACCGCGTTGACCCGGTGGTTGTCCTCGGCCGGACCCACCTCCAGTGCCGCCGTCCTCTCCACCGTCCGGCCCAACACCTCGTCGTACACCTCGTCGAGCACGACCAGACGCGAGCACGCCGAGCACTTCTGACCCTGGAATCCGAAGGCTCCGATCACCGCCGCCTCGGCGGCGGCGTCGAGGTCGGCGGTTTCGTCCACGATCTGGGCGTCTTTGCCCCCCATCTCCAGGTAGGCCCGCTTGAGCCATTGCTGCCCGGGCTGGACCACGGCCGAGCGGGCGGCGATCCGCATTCCCACCTCTTTCGAGCCGGTGAAGTTGACGAACCGGGTGGAAGGATGGTCGACGAGGTGATCGCCGATCTCACCCCCAGCCCCCGGCAGGAAGTTCACGACTCCCGGCGGGAATCCGGCTTCCTCGATCGCCGCCATGAACTGGGCGGCGATGACCGGAGTGGCGGAGGCCGGCTTGACCACCACCGTATTACCGGCCACCACCGGTCCGGTGGTCATGCCGACCAGGATGGCGAGCGGGAAGTTCCAGGGGGGGATCACCACCCCGGCGCCGATGGGGATGAGGTGGGACTCGTTCTCCTCGCCCGGATAGTGGTGGACGGGCACCGGCTCGGCCAGCTCCAGCGCCTGCCGGGCGTAGTACTCGCAGAAGTCGATCGCCTCGGCCACGTCGGCTTCCGCCTCCGACCAGTTCTTGGCCGCCTCCAGCGTCTCCCAGGCGGCCAGCTCCCACATGCGCCGCCGGAGGATCGCCGCCAGCTTGACGACATGGCGGGCCCGGTCGGAGGCGGCGAGCGCCGCCCATGCTGGGAAGGCCGCCCAGGCGGCCCGCAGAGCCGACTCGGCCTGCTCGACCGAGGCCGAGGCCACGGTTCCGATCACCTCGGCCGGCAGGCAGGGGTTGAGGCTCTCGATCGTATGGTCCCCGTCCACCGCCTCCCCGCCGATCACCAGCGGGTAGTGGCCCCCCAACCGGGCGCGGACCGACTCGAGGGCAGCCCGGTAACCGTCGGCGTTGGCGGGCTGCGAGAAGTCGGAGTACGGCTCTGGACGATAGGGCTCGAACACGGGCGCTCCCTCGGATGGCTCGCTTCGAGCTTATCGCGCCGGCGCCGCCCTACCTCCCCCCTTCCCAGCACGGCTCAGGTCAGGTCAGGACCAGGACCTTCCCAGACTCTCGACCACGACGACCCGCGACCAGGAGGCACCGGCCTCGGTGACGGCGTCGTCCCCGGCGGCCTGATGCGACCCGATGGCCCCCACACCGGACATCGCCAGTGTCACCACCATGACCGCCACTGCCACCGCCAGCGCCACCAGCGCCATCAAACGCCGCCGGCCGTCGTCCCAGGCCAGGCCCATCGTGTGCGCCTCTCGTCTCATGCTCGAGCCTCCCCGTCTATGGCGGAACTCGTTTCCGCTCTCTGCTTGGGCTTTCGGCCGGCGGTGCCGAAATCCGGAGGAGGATTCCGATCGGCACCCAAAGGACTAGTCACCGGTCGGGACGGCGCGGCCGTCGGTAGTCTGACCCGGTCCACGCCGAGGGAGCCATGGCCCTGCAGCCCAACCCGGTCACCATGCTGGTGGAGATCCCACGCGGGAGTCGGAACAAGTACGAGGTCGATCACGACAGCGGCGCCCTCTACCTCGACCGTATGCTGTTCACCGCCACCCGTTACCCGGCCGACTACGGGTTCATCCCCGACACCCTGGCCGAGGACGGCGACGCCCTCGACGCCCTCGCCATCGTCTCGGAGCCGACCTTTCCCGGCTGCCGCATCCGCATTCGCCCCATCGGCCTCTTCCTGATGGAGGACCAGGGTCTGCCCGACCACAAGGTGCTGGGGGTGCCGGTGGGCGAGCCGGTTTGGGCCGAGGTGACCAAGCTGGACGACCTCCCGCCCCATCTCTTGAAGGAGATCGAGCACTTCTTCTCGGTCTACAAGGATCTGGAGGACAAGAAGACGGCCGCCTTGGGCTGGCGCGACCTCGCCGTGACCCTGGCGGTGATCGACGCCGCCGAGCGGGCCTTCCGGAAAGGCAGTCCCGACTCCCGCTGACCGGTGATAATCACCACACATGGAAGTACGGGCGTTCCACAAGCCGGCGGAGGGGGCGGCGCTGCGAGCGATCGACCCGGACGGCCTCGCCGACCTGCCGGCCGACGGGTGGATCTGGATCGACTACGTAGCCCCCGACGAGGCCGCCATCCTCGCCCTCGGGCAGCGCTACGGCTTCGACCGCCTGGCGCTGGAGGACGCCCTCGAGGACGGATCGGCTCCCCGGCTGACCGACTTCGGGGACTACCTGTTCGTGATCCTGCGTGGCCTCGACCCGGCCGGCGGTACGCCCGCTTCCCACGAGCTGGACGCCTTCGTTGGGACCCGATACCTCATCACGTTGCACCCGTACTCCATCCCGGCGCTGGAGGCGTTCGTCGCCGCCGGCGGCGAAACCCCGGCCGCATCGGAGGGAGGTCCCGACCGGATGCTGGCCCGCCTCTCGGAGGCACTGGTTCGCCCCTACCTTCCCCTGCTGGAGGTGCTCGACGACCGGGTGGACGATCTGGAAGATCTGGCCATCCGGTCCGACCCGGGGGTCGTCACCGAGGTGCAGGCACTCCGCCGGGACATCGTGCGGCTGCGACGCGAGCTGGCCGCCCAGCGGGAGGTGCTCTTCCGCCTCAGTCGGGAAGACGTCTCGACCCTCATCGATCCGCGGGCCCGGCTCCGCTTCCTCGATGCGTTCGAGCAGCTCGACCGGGTCACCCAGTCGTTGGAGGGCACCCGCCTCATCCTGGGGAGCGTGCTCGACACCTACCGCAGCGCCGTAGCCGAGGACACCAACCAGGTGATGAAGGTCCTCACCATCTTCTCGGCCATCCTGTTGCCGCTCACCCTGATCGCCGGGATCTACGGGATGAACTTCGACCGCATGCCCGAGCTACGGCTGGCCTGGGGCTACTACGCCGCCCTCGGCCTGATGCTGGTCACCGCCACCGGGCTGTGGCTCTACTTCGCCCGCCGGGGGTTCGTCGGTCGGCCTCGCCTGCGAGACGTTCCCAAGGCGGTGGGGCTGGGGATCTACCAGTTCGCCACGGCCCCGGTCCGCAACCTCGGCGCCCTGGTGCGGGCGGGCGATCGCGACCGCCCATCCCGGCCGGGCTGAGCCTCGCCGGCCCGGAGCTCAACCCTCGGTGGCCGCCGGCGGTTCGTCTTCGAGGATGGCCTTCAGCCGAACGAGGTCCTGGTAGTTCTCCCAGAACACTCGTGAGCGGAAGATGGGGGTGGTCAGCTTGAGGAGCACGTTCCTGGTGGTCACCACCCCGCCGAGGAAGAAACGGCACCCGTCACCGTCGGCCACCCATTCCATGGCGTCGTCGGCTTGAACGGCGCCGCGCACGGTTCGATAGCCGAAGTAGCGGGGCGGGTCGAAAGCCGTCACTTCGACGACGAAGGGAAAACGGATTCCCAGCATCGAGACGACCACCTCGAAGGAGCTGCCCACACCGGGAGGACCGTGGCCGACCCAGCGTACCCGAGACATTCGCGGCCGCCAGCGGGACATCTGCTCGAGGTCGAGGACGTAGTCGAACACCTCCTCCGGTGACCGCCGGATGAAGATGCTCATCTGCGGATGCTCGACCATGCTCCGCCGGGGTGGATGCCACCGAGCCTAGAGGCTCGGTCGCGGGCGCGATCCTGGTCGAAGCGCCTGACCGCCGAAACCCTCACGGGCCGGTGGACTAGGTTGAGGCGGGAGGTGCGTCCCATGGAAGATCCGGTCGTGTACCGCTCGGAGGTCCGGATCGAACGACGGCGGGGCCCGCTGCGGGAGGCGTGGCTCCCGGCCAATCCGGCTCCGGTCACGGTTGGCGTGCACAGCGAGATCGCCGCCCACTACGGGGTCGCACCCGACGACTACCCGCCTGAGGCGACCACCCTGGACTACGTGGTGGCAGCCGCCGGCGGTTGACTGACTGGGACCCTCGGGGGCGCGCTGGAGGCGCGCGGTGTCGACGCATCGGAGGGGAGGCTCACCGCTCGAGCGGTGGGCGAGATCGAGAAGGACGGGAAGGTCTTGGTGCTACGACGCATCCACGTCCAGTATCGCCTGGCCGGGGTCGACCCCGATCAGCGGGACACGGTGGAGCGGGTGCTGGCCTTCCATGCCGACCGGTGTCCGGTGGCTCGCAGTGTGGCCGCCAGCATCGCCATCACCACCGGGCTCGACTACGCATGAGCCGCCCGATCGAGCTCGTCCAAGACGCCTCCCGCGACGAATGGTCCGACCCGGTAGAGGTCGCCCGCAAAGCCGCCGACGGGCTGCTCGCCATGACGGCCGGGGATTGGATCGGGCAGGGTATCGCTGCTGTCACCATGCTGAAGGGGCGCCGGCCCGACAGCTCGCTGCTGCTGGCAGTGACCGACGCCGCCCTCGACCCCGACGCCCATCGGGCCGCCACCGCCCTCCGGCGGGTGATCGGGCAGCTCGACGATCGCACCTGGGCCGCCGAGCTGGGCCTTCGGATCGCCCACCACGAGTCGCTGGGAGTGGTGTCACTGGGAAGCGCCACGCTGGCGGTGCTGGAGGCCGCCGCCACCCTGGGTGGCTCCTCGGCAGAACTCCTGACCGACCTGCGAGCCGTCGCCCGCGGGCTCGGGTACCTGCGCCTGCCGGTCGTGGTGGCGCCGCCGGAGGAGGCGGAGGCGGTACTCATTCCGGCGGTGGCGGTCCACGGAGAGAGGATCTGGACGACCGCTCGTGCCTCGGACGTGGCGCTGCGAGCCCTCGCCCGGGAATCGACGGTGGTGCCCATCGCCCACCCCCTCGCCAGCCTCTCTCCCCTCGGCCGGCGATCGTATCGCCCGGCCGCCACCATCATCGATCTTCGGCTGTAGCCGCCATCGCTAAGGTGCTCGGGTCGCCTCCGAGGAGCTTCCATGGCCCGCATCGCCGCCCGTGTCGCCGCCATCGAGGAATCGGCCACCCTCGCCATCTCTGCCAAGGCGAAACAGCTCCGGGCGGCTGGCCGGGACGTGATCGGGTACGGAGCCGGCGAACCCGACTTCGCTACGCCCTGGCACGTCGTGGAGGCGGCGATGGCGGCCTGCCGCGAGCCGCGCCACCATCACTACAGCCCCGCCTCCGGACTCCCCGAGCTGCGGGAAGCGGTCGCGTCCAAGACGGCGCGCGACTCGGGCTTCACGGTCGACGCCTCTCGGGTCCTGATCACCAACGGCGGCAAGCAAGCCGTGTTCAACGCCCTGGCGACGCTGGTCGACGAAGGGGACGAGGTGCTGCTGCCCTCGCCCTATTGGGTGACCTACCCGGAAGCGATCGCCCTGGCCGGGGGGATCACGGTTCCGGTGCCAACGACCGGAGCAGCCGGGTTTCGGGTGACGATCGACCAGCTGGAGTCCGCTCGCACTTCCCGCACCAAGGCGTTGATCTTCGTCTCCCCCTCGAATCCGACCGGGGCGGTGTACCCGCCAGAGGAGGTGGCGGCGGTGGGACGCTGGGCGGTGGAGCAGGGGATCTGGGTGATCACCGACGAGATCTACGAGCACCTGGTGTACGGCCTCCACCCCTTCACCTCCCTGCCGGTGCTGGTTCCGGAGCTGGCCGACACCTGTGTGGTGGTGAACGGAGTGGCGAAGACCTACGCGATGACCGGCTGGCGGGTGGGGTGGCTGATCGGGCCGGGTGACGTGGTGGCGGCCGCCGGCAACCTCCAGTCCCACTCCACCTCCAACGTGGCCAACGTGTCGCAAGTGGCGGCGCTGGCGGCGGTGGCAGGCCCGCTGGACGAGGTACGGAAGATGCGCGAGTCGTTCGACCGCCGCCGACGCCGCATGTACGAGCTTCTGACTCAGATGCCGGGGGTCGACTGCCGGGAGCCGGAGGGGGCGTTCTATGCCTTTCCCTCCTTCGAGGGTGTGCTCGGGAAGAGCATCGCCGGCAAGGTGCCCCACACCACCCTGGAGCTGTCCGACCTGCTGCTCGACGTGGCCGAGGTGGCCATCGTCCCCGGCGAGGCCTTCGGAGCGCCCGGATACGCCCGCCTGTCGTACGCCCTCGGCGATGAAGATCTCGAGCGGGGGCTCACCCGCATGGGAGAGATGCTGGCCACCGCCGGCTGAGCGGCGACGGGAACCGCCAGGTCAGAGCGGATGTGCGCAAGATCCCCGTCCCCGGCCGTGACGGCGGAGCCGCCTCCAGGGGCCGGTACACTCCGGCCGGCGGGAAAGGGGCGCCGGGATGAGCACAACCACGACGGCCCAGGCGATGTTGCTGGTGGAACCGCGCCGGATCTCCCCTACCCGGCTGCCGGTGGCCGAAGTGGAGAGCGGAGGCTGGCTGGCAGTGGAGGCCACCGGCCTGAGCGGAGCCGACGTCCAGGCCTGGGCCGGCACCAGCCGTGACCTGCTCTACCCGCTCATCCCCGGCAACGAGGTGGTGGGACGGATCGCCAGCTCGGTCGGCCGCGACATTCCCTTCCCGATCGGGGCGCGGGTGGTGGTGGAGAGCACCATCCGGTGCGGGGCCTGCCGGCGCTGCACCAGCGGTCTCGCCTCGTGCAACCTGCGCCGTCCGGTCAACGCCTACGGGCGCCTCCCCTCCACCGAGCCCCCCGCCCTCTGGGGCGGGCTCGCCGAGTATCTCTACCTGGATCCGGGTGCCCGCCTCCACCTGGTGAGCGACGACATCCCGGCGGTGATGTCGACGGTGGCGCATCCGCTGGCGGCCGGGTTCACCTGGGCGGTCGAGCAGCCTTCCCTCCAGCCCGGTGAGAACGTGCTGGTGATGGGCC
>JBFGJL010000037.1:0-8359 GCA_041577235.1 Acidimicrobiia bacterium
CGGCCATCCCCACCACGGTGGGCTCGTCGGCCAGGGCGAGGGCGTTGTTGGTGCCCGCCGCCAGCGGCACCAAACGGGCCTCGGGCCAGGCCTCCACCGCCGAGCGGATGGTGCCGTCGCCCCCTACCACCACCAGCACCCGCGCCCCCTCCCGTCGGGCCAGGCGGGCCGCGTCGCGGGTGTCGTCCTCGCTACCCCGGGCCGCCACCGGCAGCCAGATCACGGGGGCCGCCTCCCGGCCGCCCACTCGCACCGCCCGCCGCACCAGGCCGGCGTGGTCGTCCAGGGCGTGAACCACCACCTCGCCTGCCGCCGCCAGCCCCCGCAGGAATCGCGCCACCAGGTTGGCCTTCTCCTCCACGTCCACCACCCAGGCCAGGCCCACCAGCCGGCGGACGTCCTTGGAAGCGTTAGGGTTGGCGATCAGACCGACGATCACCCGCTGAGGGTACCAGAAGACGGACATGCACCGGCCAGGACCATCCCCACCGCCTGCCACGCGACGAGCCGCCCCGCGCAGGTCGGTCGGAGCGGCTCGTCGGTCGACGGTCGAGTTCTTCCTACGGCAGGGTCACCTCCTGCGTCTGGGGATTCAGATGATCCAGTCCGAATCGCTTTCCCTTCGGGACCGTGGCCGAGAAGACCTGGAAGCCCGAGATGATGTCCTGCCCGTAGGTGAACACCGGAGTGCCCGGCTTCGGGTCGGTCTCGTACCAGTAGTGCGACCAGTTGAGCGAGTCGCCCTCGCCCCCGGCCGGCTGGTGATCGAAGAAGGCCACCTCCCTCGGGTTCCTCCTCGAGGTGAAGTCGATGATGTCGACCCCTCCGTCGTACCAGGCGTTCACCGACAGGTAGCGGCCCGGCATCGGGATGAAGTTGCCCTGATGCATCGAGCAGTACGAACCACCGGCTCGCGAGACCATGAAGGTGCTCAACCGCTTCCCGTCGGACACCCGCAGGAAGTGGGTGCGGCCCGTGTCGCTGTTCGCTTCGGTGGCGTCGAACCCGATGGCGGTCACCGGCGGGCAGCCGCCCCCAAACGACTCGTCGTCGCCCTGGATGAACTTGCCGTCCCAGGTGAAGCGGGCGGTGTGCCAGAAGTCGACGGCGATCTCCTTGTCGGCCGGGTCGCCGGTCGCTCCGTTGAGGTCGACCGAGTCGTCGAACACCCACAACGGGTTGGCGGTGTCGGGGATCCCATTGGGCATGAGCTTCCACACTTGGAGCTGCTCGGCGCAGGCGCCGGCCGCCAAGCCGACCCCGAGGTGGACACCGACGTCGTGGCAGGCCCGGAGCGGATCGAAGAACCCGAGTCCGTGCTCGGCGGGATCGAAGACGTTGTCCGGGTCGCCCGGGTAGTTGATGGGCGGCTCGGCGATCTCGACTGCCGTCACCGGACCGAGCGGGTTGGCGCCACTCCACGACACCTCGCTGACCTGGATCACACCGTGCACCGGGTCGCGATCATGATGGATCGGCTGACCCTCGGCCGGCTGCCCGCAGGTGGGGCCGGGCCGCAGCGAGTACGACGAGTTGTAGAGAAGCACCCGGTTCTCGCCGGGGCGCGGCACCAGGGTGTGGGTGTGAGACCCACAGTCCTGGTAGATGTCCCCGATCTGGACCGGATCGGACGGATCGCTGACGTCGAAGATGCGGATGCCCTCCCACCCGGACGGATCCCGCGGGTCGGCCGCCGACACGGCCCCGCACTCGGGTCCTGTCAAGACGGAATCGACCGACAAGAACATGATGTCGGCGGCCCCGTTGCCGTCACGGTCCCACACCGACACGTCGTTCTGCGGTCCGAAACAGTCGACGTCGGCGACGAGCTGCGGATTCGTAGGATCCCCGATGTCGAAGATGCGGGGACCGCCATAGTTGCCAACGTAGGCCAGGTCACCCCAAAAGGCGATGTCGGAATTGGTGAATCCACCAACGTTGTCCGACTCGAACAGCAGATCCATGCGGTGATGGCCGGCATCCGAGTGATCGGCTCCGGCCGGCATCGCCCCGATCACCAAGGTGGTTGCGAACAAAGCAACGAGGACGCTGCGTCGCAGCATGATCCCTCCTCTCTCTCTCTCTCGAGCCAACAGACCGGTCAACCACGAGTTGGTGGTTGGGCGAGGCACACAAGCCGTCAACACGGACCTCGTGCAGGTCGACCCCCTTCTTCCGGTCCGACTCCCCCGGTGGAAGCCTCGACTCGCTGACCCGATCCACCCTACGCGTCCGGACAGCGTCGTGTCGGGTTTGGGCGTTCGCAGACCGGGCCCCGTTTCCATCCCGGCCGGGGTGTACCTTTCGAGGCCATGACCGGGTTCGACGAGCTGCGAGGCCTCACCGGCTACCTGCGCAAGGTGAAGCTGTTCAGCCGCAACGCCCGGCTCTACCTGCTCCACATCTTCGGGATGGACGTGATCCACGGCACCTGGGAGGTGCTGTTCAACCTCTACCTGCTGGAGGTGGGGTTTGGGATCGGGTTCATCGGCCTGCGGCTGGCCCTGCAGGGGGTGCTGGGGGCGGTGGCGGCGGTGCCGGCCGGCTGGCTGGCCGACCGGATCGACCGCAAATGGGGCTTCATCGTCGGGGACGGAGGCGGGGCGGCCATGGCGCTGCTGCAGATCGCCTCCGGCAACGGCCCGGTCATCCTGGTTGCGGCCGGGGTCTCGGCCGGGTTCGGGGCACTGCACCGGGTGACCGAGGCGCCGTTCATGGCCGAGAACTCCGAGCCAACCGAGCGCATGCATCTCTTCTCGGTCGGGTCCGGGTTCCGCACGCTGGCGGCCATGGCGGGGGCGCTGGTGGCGGGG
The DNA here is from genome assembly GCA_041577235.1 of Acidimicrobiia bacterium. Taxonomy (GTDB): domain Bacteria; phylum Actinomycetota; class Acidimicrobiia; order Spongiisociales; family DATADW01; genus JBFGJL01. Next base: position 2,814 of record JBFGJL010000037.1, read on the forward strand.
TTCGCCCCCGGCTGGCTGGCCGACCGGTTCGGGATGTCGCAGGTGTCGGCCTTCCGTTGGGCCACCTACGCCGGCGTGCTCTGGTGGTTCCTGAGTCTGATCCCGGCGGTGATGATGCGGCCCTACCTGTCGGCCGAGGTCGCAGAGGCACTGGCCGAGGCGCCCCGGCGGAGAGGGCTGCTGGGAGGGATCCGCTCGCCGCAGCTGATCGCCCGGCTGGTCACGGTGGGCGCCTTGCTGGCGCTGGGGGGAGGGTTCGTGCTGCGGCTGGCCAACGTGTTCTTCTCCGAGGAGGTCCACGCCCACGAGCACGAGATCGGTGTGACCTTCGCCGCCGGCTCCCTCTTCCTGGCCATCGGGGCCTTCCTCGCCCCCTTCGCGGTGGAGCGGTTCGGAGCGGTCCGCTCGATCTGGCTGACCCGCTTCGCCGCCATCCCCTTCATCCTGTTGATCGGGTTCGCTCCCGAGCTGGCCACCCCGGAGCGGGTGGTGTCGCTGGCCGGGACCGCGTTCGTGCTTCGCACCACCCTGTTCAACATGTCGGGACCGGTGTTCGAGGCCTACAGCATGGAACGTCTCCACCCCACCGAGCGGGCCACCTTCACCGGAATCGACGCCCTGTTCGGCTCGGGTCTGTCGGCGATCGGCGCCTACCTGGGGTCGCGACTGATGGCGGGGGGAGACTTCCAGAGCCCGTTCGTGGTGATGGCGGTGCTGTACACGGCGTCCACGGTGCTGTTCTTCCGCTGGTTCGGCGCTCGCCGCCCGGCCCTGGCCGAGACCGCTTCGGCCTGAGCCCGGCCAGGCACGACGCTCGCCCCGGCGACGGCGGCCGGCCTCACGAAGCCGGCGTCACATAGCCGAATTCGGTCAGGAGCAGGCCGGCGTCCTGGATGAGGCCGATCCCGGGGGCATAGCTCTTGAACTCGCTCTCGAACGGATTGAGGGCGGTGGTCTCCTTGGTCTTCAACACCTGCTCGAACTCGCCGGCCGGAGTGGCGAGCACCTCGGTCAGACTGACCACCTCGGCCCGATCCATGGCGACGCCCGGGGCGAGCTCCTGGAAGTACTTCTGCCCGATCTCGGGCCGGCCGGGCATGATCATCCCGGGCTGGGCCCCGTTCAGCCCGGCTCGCCAGGCGCCGAGATGCCGAACGACCTGATCGTTCTCGTACATGTCGACGTCCTCGCCGAAGTAGAAGACGTCCAGCGTGCCGGGATCGATGGCGAAGAAGTTGCGGGACACCTCCCGCAGAGCGTCGTTCCGCCATTCCCGCTCCTCGACCACCCGGGTATCGACCCCGGCCACGTCGACGATCTCGTCGAGAACGGTGATCTCGACCCGCTCCGCCCCGCCCTCGAGCACGATCCGGAATCCCGGTTCGAGCACGAAGAACGGGTTGGTCCCGTCGGTCACCAGGTTGCGGGACGACAGATCGAAGCTCTCCCGGAATCCGCTGCCACCCCGGTTGACGGCGACGACGGCTGCGGCCGCCACCAGGGTCAGGACGAGCAAGGCGAGCCACCGGAGCTTGTGTTGCAGGCCGGCTCGCCCCGGGGGAGCCTCCTCCGTCATGCACTGGTCCCCAGCTCGATCCGGCGGCGCCGCCGCCAGAACAAGGCGCCCATGGCCAGCACCAACACCACCGGAATCCCGATGACGAAGGGAAGCACGCCGCCCGGGTTGAGTCGGGTGAACGGCATGACCATCAGGTGGATGCCCTGGCTCGCCACCGGCTGGCTGGTCTCCTCCGGACCGTCCGGCTCGGGGATGACGGTCATGTAGACCATGTAGTCGCCCTCCAGGATGGCGTTGATCCTCCAGTCGAGATCGATCGACTCTCCCGGCGCCAGCGACTCGGCGTACTGGGTGCGCTCCGGCGACCAGTCCTCCGGGTCGACCACGTCGCCTTCCTCGTCGAGGTTGATGATGTTCATGGCCACGATCAGGGCCGGAGACTCCTCGCCCCCGGTGTTGGCCACGACCGTCGAGTAGGTGACCGGGTCGCCGGTGTTGACGGTGAGTGCCTCGACGTCGATCGAGATGGCCAGTGGCGTGTCGGCCGCGGTCGCCTCGGTCTGGGAGGCGGCGGCGGGAATGGTCAGCAGACCGACGGCAACCGCCACCACCGCCAGGGTCGACAGCCGTCCCCACCACGCCCCCATCCGGCTCTCCCGGCCGGTTTCGAGGCGCAGGCCCCGCCCGAAGTATCCGAACAGCAGGCCGGCGGTGATCACGGCGAACAGTCCGGGGGCGAGCAGGAACACCGCCAGCTCCTCGAAGGTCCGGTTGTTGACCAGGGTCTTCTCCAAGAAGTGGAAGCTCGCCTCCATCGGACTCACCTTCTTGAGCAGCTTGCCCATCGCCCCGGTCTGGGCGGTCCCGGGCAGCTGGGTGGGTACCAGGACCAGCAGATAGAGGCCGAGGCCCACGAACATGCTGGTCTTGTTGCTGCTGGACCTGATACTCACCAGCATGCCCAGCCCGGTCAGGCCGGGGGCGAGCAGACTCCCCAACAGCGCCCCCCACACGATCGCCTGACCGAGGGCCGGATCTCCCTGCGAGAGCAGCGCCCAGTAGGGGATGCTGATGGCGAAGGAGACCGGCCAGGGCGACACTGCCGCCAGGTACTTGCCAACCACCAGCTGGCGGCGGCTGACCGGTGTCAAGAGGAGGCTCTCCAGCGTCGACCGTTCTCGCTCACCGGAGATGGCGTCGGCCCCGATGATCAGCCCGATGAACCCGGCGGCGGCAATCGAGATCTTGGCCAGCTCGAAGATCATCTCCTTGGGAGGGATGAGGCTCAGCTCGCTGTTGCTGGCCAGCACGAAGGAGATGATGCCCAGCAAGACCGTGAAGATGACCACCAGGTTGAGCGCCCGTCCCCCGATCCAGAGGTCGGTGAGCTCCCGGGTGAAGACCAGCCACCAGGCGGGCGCCCTCGACCCGGCTTGGTCGGCCGGTGGCGCTTCCGCAACGAGCCCTCGTGTCATGAGCTTCGCTCCTCGGTCAAGTGCAGGAAGACGTCCTGCAACCTTCCCCCCTCGGCTTCGAAGGCGAGGATGGGGATCCCTGCGCGGATCAAGGTCTCCAAGATCAGGTTGTTGTCGTGGCCCTCCTCCTCGTGTCCGGACCCGTTCAGCTCCACCCGCAACCAGCCCGCCATCTCGGCGGTGGGGGAGGCGCCGTCGACCACCGGCACCGTCTCGAGCAGGCGCTGCGCCTCTCCCAGCCGGGTCGAGGCAACCTGGATGCGGACGACGTTGCGCCGGACCGCATCCCGGCGGGCCCGGCCGATCACATCGACCACGGGACCGGTGGCCACGATCTCCCCCACGTTGAGGATCACGACGTCATCGCACACCACCTCGATCTCGGACAAGGCGTGGCTGCACAGGATCACGCCCACGTTTCGCTCGGCCGCCACGCGCCGGATCAGCGCCAGCAACTCCTGCTGGCCCCGGGGGTCGAGTCCGAGGGTGGGCTCGTCCAGGAACACCACCACCGGGTCGTTGACCAGCGCCCGGGCGATGCCCAGCCGCTGCCTCATACCCCGGCTGTAGCTGCCGATCAAGGACTTGGCCCTCGCCGTCATCCCCACCTCCTCCAGCAGGCTCCAGCCGTTCCGATCGGCAGCCGGAGCGCTGAGCCCGTACAGCCGCCCGAAGTAGGTGAGGTACTCGATCCCGGTGATGTGCTTGGGGAATCCGAGGCTCTCGGGGAGGACACCGATCTTCTGCCGGATGAGCTCCGGCCGGTCGGAGGGCACACCCGCCACCGAGAACCGCCCCGCCGACGGTTCGAGGATGGTGGTGAGGATGCGGATGGCGGTGGTCTTGCCGGCACCGTTCGGTCCCAGGAACCCGAGGACTCTCCCCGCCCGCAGGGTGAAGCTCAGCCCCCGCAACGCCTCCCGGCGGCCGTACGACTTGCGGAGGCCTTCGGCTTCGAGCACGGGGACGGGCGAGGGTGTCGTCTCTTGCAGAGTGTGCTCGTGTGGTCGAGTCGATCGCACAGGGGTGTCTCCTGGGACGGGGGGGCAGACGGGACGGCAGCGCGGGTAGCGCCGATCACGGGGGCCGACCGAGTGGGGGTTGCCTGGTGGCAGACCGGGAGCAGAGAAGGCGTCGCCGCGGCGAGGAACCCGAGGCCGGCCACCTCACCGCCACCACCCCACACCCGCTGTGACCCCGCATCCCGACAACCCTCCCGGGTACCGCCGAGCCCGAGGGCCGGCCACGCCCTGATCGCCCCGATCCTACGCCTCTCTCCGGCACGGAGAGCGGTCAAAAGCGACTTTTGGTGAGCTGGCCAACCGCCGGCACAGGGAGATTCAGTCCCGCACCAGCACCTGATCCCCGACCGCCACGACGAACCCGGGCCCGGTCACCGGCATGACGAATCCCCGGGTGCCCCCCTCCAGGAAATCCCGCTCCTCGGCCAGGTCGTAGGCACCGGCTTCGGACCGCCCGGCGATGAAGCGGGTGAACTCGACACACGGACGGGCCACTTCGATGTCGCCCAGCACCAGCTCGCCCTGCCCACCGCGCAGCTTCAGTCCCCCCGCCAGCCGGGAGGGCGGGACCAGCTCCCCGACGGAGACCACCACGTTCTCTCCGGCCACCCCCACGGGAGCAATCCCGAACCGCTCCTCCATCTTCCGGTAGTGCGAGGTGAACCCGACCGACAGCACCCGGGCCGGATTCCAGTGGCCCCGCTCCGGATGGGCCCGATGGTGGCTGTCGACCACCCACCCGCCGTCATGGCTAGCCAGCACCCCGTCGGGGGTGAGCAGGAGCTGGTCGGCAGGGAGCAGACCGGAAGGGTCGTAGTCGTCGGTCGCCAGCAGCCGGCGCTGGATCTGGAGCAGCTCGACCCGCCCCAGCTCCACCCAGTCACCCATGCCACGGCCCCCCGTCCCCCCGCTCCTCCATCACCCGCCGGAGCAGATCGGGACGGTCGCTGATGATCCCGTCCACCCCCAGGTCGAGCAGCCTCCGCATCTGGACGGGTGCGTTGACCGTCCACACATGGACCTGCAGCCCCGCCCCGTGGGCGGCGTCGATGGTGCGGCGGTCCACCACCCGCCGTCCCCGTCGTCGCACCGGGACCTGGAGAGCGTCGGCCGCGATCTCCACCGGCCGCGCACGCCGGCCGGCCAGCCACACCTTCAGGGCTTCGCTGGGACCGGAGGAGGTGGCTACCTTCCCCTCGGTGATCCGGCGAAACGTGGTCAAACGATCCTCGGAGAAGGACCCGACGATCACCCGATCCCACAGATCGTGGCGCTCGATTGTTTCGGTCAGGAGCGGCTCGATCCCGTCCTGCTTCAGGTCGAGAGTGAGGTAGGCGTCGGGAAACGTCGTCACCAGCTCTTCCAGGCTGGGAATCCCCACCCCGGTTCCCCGGAAGGGGTACCCGCGCCGCCGCCCGAAGCGGTAGCCGGCGTCGAGGCGGGCCAGCTCCTCCCAGGTGTGCTCCCACACCCGGCCCCGCCCATTGGTGGTACGCACCAGTACGTCGTCGTGGAAACAGACCAGCACCC
>JBFGJL010000038.1:0-8337 GCA_041577235.1 Acidimicrobiia bacterium
ACCCGATCGAGCCGAGGTAGCCGGACATGAGCACGTCCTGGGCCCCCCGGCACTCGAAGTAGTGCCCGAAGGCGTAGGTGTTGTTGCCGACATCCACCGCAATGGCCGCATCAGGTGGAGCCAGACGGCCCAGGTGCTCGAACACCAGCGCCGGGTGCAGCCGCCCGCGACTGTCCACGCGGGCCGCCCTCCGCTTCTTCTCCGCCCTCCACCGCTCCCACCGGCGGGCCACGTTGGCCCGCTGCTCGGGCCGGGAGGAGCCCGAGATCATGCCGCGCAGGACCGAGACAGTCCGGCCGATCTCTCCCCAGACAGGGAGATCGACCGGGGCGAACTTGCCGAGCATCATGCGGTCGAAGTCCACCTGGATGGTGGGGACCCATGAGGCGATCCCGCTGTGGTTCGAGAACGAGGCGCCCAACACGAGCAGCACGTCGGCCTTGGCCATCACCGCCGAGGAGACGGGCGTGCCCGACCGGCCCACCACTCCGCAGGCAAGCGGATGATCGTCGGGAATGAGGCCTTTGGCTTTGAAGGTGGTGATAACCGGAGCGTCGATGTGCTCGGCCAGGTCGATGATCTCCCGCCGGTGCGGGCGAGCGCCATTGCCGGTGATGACCACCGGGCGCTGCGCCTGCTCGAGCATTCGGACCGCCTTTTCCAGGTCGTCTTCCGGCGGGAGGATGGTGGGATGGGCGATGCGGCCCGCCCGGGGACGCGGGGGCGGATCCTGCAGGCCCTCCAGCTCCTGAATCTCGTCGGGAAAAATGAGATGGGCGACATCGCGCCGCACGATGGCGTGTTTCAGGGCCAAGGCCATCAGTTCGGTGGCGTTGTCCGGCACGAGCACGGTCTGGCTCCACTCCGACACGGCGGCGAAGGCCTCGGCCAAGGGGATCTCCTGGAAAGCGCCCGGCCCGAGCACTTGCGTCTCCACCTGACCGGTAAGGGCCAGCACCGGGGCTCGATCCACCTTGGCGTCCCACAGACCGGTGAGCAGGTTGGTCGCTCCCGGACCGGCGATCGAGAAACAGGCGGCCGGCTTCCGGGACAACTTGGCGTAGCCACTGGCGGCGAAGGCAGCCGCCCCTTCGTGACGGATCCCGATATAGGTGAGGCGCTCATCTTGCTCGGCGTGGCGGAGCGCCTCGGCCAAGCCCAGGTTGGAGTGCCCGACCATCCCGAACACGGTATCGACCCCCCAGTCGGTCATCACGTCGACCATCTGGTCCATGAGCGAGGGCTCGTGGGCCAGCACCGGGAGCTCGACGAACACACCGTCGTCGCGCTGCTCGACCCGATACGGGGTGGCGAAGTCCGTGAACCCGGGGGGCGGCGCGCCGGTGACCGGGTCGTACTCGTATCCGTGCCAAGGACAGAGCACATATCCGTAGTCGATCTCGCCGTCGCCCAGCGGACCGCCCTGGTGGGGACAGCGATTGTCGAGAACGCCGTAGCCGTCGGCCAGGCGGGTGACACACAGCGCCCGGCCACCGGCCACCACGGTGGTGATCCGGCCCACCTCCATCTCCCCCGGATCGATCTTCATCCAGGCCATCTCCGGCGCGCGGCTCATGAGCCCTCCTCGTCGACTGACCGTTCTCAAACTAGAGGGGTCGGCCGCTTGCGGGCGCGGCCCGGAGCAAGAGGGAAATGGCCCCGACCGGACCACTCCCCTGGGCACGACCTGTCGGACATCGCGAGAATGGGTCGACGAGCTCTGGAGGGCGGACATGGGTGAACGATTCATCGGGGCGGTGACGCACTACTTCGGCAAACCGGGGGTGGCCGCCCTCACCCTGACTGATGGAGCGCTGGCGGTGGGCGACACCATCCGCGTCGCCGGGGCGACGTCCGATTTCACCCAGAGGGTTGACTCCTTGGAGATCGACCACGTGGCGGTCGAGCAAGCCAACATCGGTGATGAGGTGGGCATCAAGATCGCCGAGCGGGCACGGGTCCGGGACCACGTCTACGTGGTCACACCCGACTGATCGGTACCGGACCGCAAGCCGCCGAGGCGACGTGAGGCAGAGGCCGTCTCGGCGCTACGTCGCTCCACCCAGCTCGGGCGCCAGCCCGAGCTGCTGCATCATGGCGAGCTGATCGGTCACGCCCCAGTGGGCGGTCACCTTGCCGCCGGTGATCTGCAGGATGTCGATGACCTGCGTCTCGAATCCCTTGTTGGTGGGGGGGATCCCCATGAACTCGCCGGTGTGCGTGCCGGAGAACTTCGCCCGCGCCACCACCTTGTCTCCCTCACCGATCATCTCGTCGACCGCGATCTTCATGTCGGGGAAGGCCGTCAGGAAGAAGTTGAAGGCTTCCCTGACGGCATCGGGACCCCCCGAGGGGAGACCGGGGAACACTTCGTGCTCGACGAAATCGTCCGCGACCACTTCGTCGATGAGGTCCATCCTGTGCTCGCTGATGATGTCGTAGAGGCGGCGCACGAGCGCCTTGTTGGCTTCGACTGACATGTCGCTCCCGTCCTTCGTCGCTCGGCTTCGAACCTACACGAGCGCCCACTCACCCGCGGACACCGATCGACGATCCTCGAGTATCGAACCATTCCGTCAGACGGTGGGGCCGCAGTGGGTCTCAGGACGGAGCCGGCTCAGGAGACGGTTGACCGGAGACGGCTGCCGGAGGAGCAGGCTCTCGCTCGGGTTCGGCGAAGATGCGGGAACGGCCCACATGCGCCACTGCCAAGGGAGCTCGAGATCGGACTACGTTCGAGACGATCCCAAGAGGTTCTCATCGGTACCACGAACCCGAGACAGCGCGACGTCACCCGAACTCGTTTCCCTCCTGCGCGCCGATTCGTGACAGCCGCGATGAGAGTCGGACGACGGATGTCGCCCATGCATGGCCTGATCGAGGTCGACATCACCGAGGCAGCTCAGCGGCTGGCCAAGAGCAGCCTCTCGTTCACCGCGTTCGTGGTGGCCTCGGTTGCCCGGGCGGTGGCACGTCATCCCGAGGTCCATGCCTACCGAGACTGGCTCGGCCGGATCGTCGTTCACCATTACGTAGACGTAACCACACTCATCGAGGTCCAGACCGACGATGGTTTCTTCCCGCTGGCCCATCTGGTTCGAGATGCGGACGTCCGCAGCGTGGCCGAGATCAGCGACGAGATCAGGTCGAGCCAACGCGACCCGAACGCGAGCGTCGAGGGCCGGCACCTCACTCGCTTCGCTCGAGCTGGTGGGAGGATCCCCGGTCTCGCGTGGATCGTCTACCAGGCCATGTCACGATCGACGAAGATGAGAGAAGTCGCCGGGACCGTCTCGGTCTCCTCGGTCGGAATGTTCGGAGGCGGGCCCGGGCACGGTATCGGCTTCCCGACGGTGCTGAGTCTCTCCATCCTCGTTGGTGGTCGCACCAGGCGGCCTGTCGCCGCCGGCGATGAGGTCGTGGTCCGCGAAGTCGTCGATCTGACGGTCACCTTCGATCACAACACCGTCGACGGCGGCCCGGCGGCTCGGTTCGTCGCGGATCTGCGGAACCTCCTCTCGACCGGTGCGGCACTCGACTGAGGCCAGGCCCGGCCTGTACGCGGGTCGGAGGACCGGGGTCGGACGGTCGTTCGAGGGGACATGGACGGATCCAGGGCCCGCTCGTCCCTACTTCCCGTCGCGGCCCCGGCGGCTCGTTCGGGCGGCGGACCGCAGCGCCGGGGCATAACCGGGGAACGAGACTGCCACCCCGGTCTCGGTCTCGGTGTCGTAGAGCACCAATTCGACATCCTGGGGCACTCCCGCCCAGTTCAGCTTGACGTCGGGCCACCGCTCGTAGATGAGGAAGCGGCTGTCGGACGACCACACCATCCTCGACACCCACGCCTCCGGCTCGGCGATCTCCGCCAGGACCGAATCGGAGTCGACCGCGACGATCCGCACGACCGATCCGAAGTTGGCCACGAGATCGGGAATCAGGGCGAGGTAGGAGCCGTCGGGAGACGCCACTGCGCTCTCCAGTCGCTCGTCATCGGCGAGTCCGGGGACCGGCCGCCGTTGGTGGCCTTCCGGCGAAAGGAGGAACGAGGACGACCCGATTCTCCCCACACCCTGAGTCCACACCGTGGCGGCGCCGGGGCCGACCCCGACGAACCACTCGCCCTCGGGACCGAAGCGCCCCTGCGCAAGCTCCCGGCCGTGGCGGTCGAGCAACACCTGGGCCGTGCCGGATCGGTCGGTCGTGTGCAGGAGTATCCCCCAGTCGCCCCATCTCGCCAGCGAGACGCCACGCTCTGGGCAGGTGAAGTCGCCGAGCGGCGACTCGGCGAGGTCCGCCGCGTCGGCGCTCACATCGATGGAGTAAAGGGTGCTGGGCGCCCCGGCCGCCGGTGCAGGACACGCCATCCAAGCCAGCAGGCCCGGGCGGGTGTCGTGCCATACCGCCGACCAGGCCCCGCCCATCGCTTCGGGCGGAAGCAGTGCACCCGACCAGGTTCTATCCCCGTCCACGGCCCGGACCCTCAGACCCGAGTCTCCCTGGATCTCGACCACCCAGCGGCCCGAGGAGTCCACGCTGCGGTTCCAGCCGTCCTCGTGGTCCAGCGAGAGCACCGTCTCCGGGGACGACTGCGAGGCCCGCCAGCGCACGATGTGGACGCCGTCGATGCCCCAGGTCAACGTCGTGAGGGTGTCGGCGAACCCGGGCATCACGTCGTGGAGCGGCTGGTCGGAGTCCGGCGGCCGCTGAGGAGCCGGCTGCGCGGCGGAAGCCGGCCGTCCGCTCGTCACCGGGGGGGCGACGGGACCGTCAGCCATGGTGGTGACCGCCAGGGGGTCGAGGTCGGTGGCACCGGAGGTACCGGGGGCCGGGGAGCGCAACAGCCACCCGAGGCCGACCGCCACCACCACCATCATTGCGATACCCACCCATCCGAGTGTCGGGCCGCCGTCACCTCCGGGCGTCGAATTCGGCGAGCGGAAACCCGGGTCGATCGTCACGTTGCCATCAGCCACGGTCCAACTCCCGCCTCATCCCTCGACGATGGCACCGACCGGGTCTCCTGACAAGCGCCGCCGGTTCCGTCGTGCTGTCGCTCACCGCCGGTAGGGTCGGGCTGGATGGAGCTCGTGGTCAAGCCCGGCCAGTGGGGATGGCCATTCGACCAGTTGTTGGGTGCCTGGCAGCGGGCGGAGGAGGTCGGGTTCGACGGTCTGTCGTGCTTCGATCACATCAACGGTGGGAACCAGCCCGCCTGGGAGCCTCTGACGATGCTGGCGGCGATGGCGATGGCGACCGACCGGATCGGGCTCGCCGTGCATGTGGTGAACACGTCGCTGCGAAACCCGCTGCTGCTGGCTGGCCAGGTCGCGGTGGTGCAGGCGGCGAGCGACGGTCGGCTGCGGGTGGGATTGGGTGCCGGGTCCGGCCTGGCCGCCGAGGACCATCGCGCGGCCGGAATCCGGTTTCCACCCATGGCGGAGCGGGTCGAGCGACTGGCGGCGTGTTGCCGGGTGCTGCCGGCCTTGTGGCGGGGCGAATCCGTGACCGACCGGAAGCTCGGTCTGGAGGGCGCTTCGCTGGGGCCGCTCGACATCGAGCCTCCACCTCTCGTGGTCGGCGGCCACAGCGAGCCGATCCTCGAGATCGCCGCTCGCCACGGAGATGCCTGGAACGGTGCCGGCGACGACCTCCCCGGCTGGTCCGCGAGCTCCGCCCGACTCATGGCCCTCGCCGAGGCCGCCCTCCGCAGCCGGCACGTGCAGAAGGAGGCGCAGCTCTTCGCCGATTCGTATCTCGAGGGCGGAAGGGTTCGGGATCTGCGCCGGCACCTCGCCCGACTCGAGGCGGCCGGTGCCGACCGGGTGGTGCTGGTCCTCCACCGCCTTCGGGGACCCGCTGCGGTCGAGCGACTGGCGGCGGCGGTGCTGTGAGGGCGCCCCTCAGAGCACCCCGCAGGTCCGTGGCCGGCCGGAACCGCCCCGGCGGCGGCCCCACCCGTTCAACGCGCCTTCCGTTTCGAATGGAGGCCGGTCCGTCGGTTCGATAGTCTCGGAGCAGTTGCGACGCCCGCTGGAGGTGGCATGGACACCCAGTTCGAGGAGATGCGCCGTTTCGAGCTGCTCGATCGCCTGGTGGCCGAGCGGAACCTGCCCATCCCCAACTCGGTGGTGGCCACCCTGGCGGCCTGGATTCCGGGACACCCCGACGGCATCATCGCCTGGCGGGAGGGCAACGGCGGAGCCTCGGCCCTCCTGTTCGGCTCCGGCGTGCAGGTCTTCCGCTGGGAGGGAGACGACGGCGAGCCGGTTTCGGTGGTCGGTGAGACCGTCGGACTCGACGATCTCCACGCTCGAGTCGAGTGCCGCACGGACTGGCATGAGCGGTACCTCGACACCGGTTCGCGCGAAGCTGCCGACGAGTCTGCCCCGGGCGACCGGGTGGTCATCACCCTCGACGACTCGGTGTTGGGGGTCAGCTCGATCGAGCTTCCCGGTGAAGGCAGGCAGGGGATCCTGGCCGCAGCCGACCTCGAGTTCGCCCGGCGGCTGATGGCGGCCAAGAACCGGCCGACCGAGCGACGCTGAGGCGACCCCGTAGCGCCACGAGGTCCCCTCCGACTCCGGAGGCTCAGCGGCTGCTCAACAGACGAAGCCCGGCGGCGAAGAAGTCCAGGGCGGCTCGCCGCTGGTCGGCGACCTCCAACAGTTCGACGTGCGGGAGCAAGGCGCCCCCGAAGCCGGGGGCATTCCAGAACGGGTCGTTGGGCGGTTGCTGCCAGGGGGAGACGTACAGGTAGGGCTCGGGATGATGTTCGTCACCGGGCGAGCCGCCGTAGGCGGCCCGGACCCCGGCCCGCTGGTCACCGATCTCGACGGCAGGATCGAAGTGTTCCGGCCACAACTGCACGCGCGACGGCTGCGCGGATGGGTCCGCTCCCGTCCGTAGCTCTTCCAACATCGAGGTGACGAATCCGTACCAGTCCCCGAGAGCAGCGACCGATGCTCCGTCGATGTCCAGAGGCCGCTGCGGATCTCCGGCGGCGGGAGCGTCGAACTCGTGCTCGGTACGCAGGCGTACCCCCGCCACCTCGCAGGCGGTGGCGAGGGTGGTGATCGGGACGGCCTCCACCGTCGGACCCCGCTGATCTACCAGCCAGGTCCCCTCCACCCGCAGCTGGCGATCGTCGGCGAAGAAGGGCGTACCGAATCCACCCTGGGTGTAACGCAGTCCGATCTTGCCGTTGGCCGCCTCCCTCGCCGGGGACAGCGCATAGAAACCGAGACGGTGCAGATCGAGCCGGGCGGTGGCGAAGTCGGAGGGAAGAGGCCGCAGCCGGCGCCACCCTCCCAGCCATCGGTCGGCGCACCAGCCGGCCAGGTCGGGGTCGTCGGCGCAGAGATCGTCCCACCGCAGATCACCGTTCGAGACCGGCGAGACCAAGCGTCGGCCGTCCGGAACGTCGCCCCGGGCCACCGGATCGTCGGCGAACCAGGGGTCGGCGTGCACCGCCGGAGGCGATGGCTCCAAGACCCGGACCTCGAAGGATCCATCGAGCCGCTCCCAGGCCTCGGTACGGGGATGGCGGTAGGTGGGGGTGGCAGCCGGAGTCATCGCCCGAACCTATCAGACCCACCACGATGGCCGGCGCGCCCCGAGGCTCAGCCCGGCACGCCCAGCTCCCGGCCTACCCGGGCGAAGGCTTCCGCCCCGCGGTCGAGATCGTCGTGGCTGTGGGCGGCGGAGATCATCACCCGGATCCGGGCGGACCCCAGGGCCACCGTGGGATACCCGATCGCCTGGGCGAACACCCCCTCCTGCTCGAACAGGCGACGCGAGAACTCCTGCGCCAGCTTGGCGTCTCCCAGCATGACCGGGGTGATCGGAGTCGTGCTGTGGCCGAGGTCGAAGCCGGTGGCGGCCATCGCCGCCTTGAAGCGCTTCGCATTGTCCCAGAGCCGGTCGACCAGCTCGGTCGACTCGGACAGCACATCGATGGCGGCGATGCAGGCGGCCACGTCGGGAGGGGTGACGGCCGACGAGAAGAGGAACGGCCGGGCTCGCTGACGCAACCACTCCGCCAGCACCTTCGGGCCGGCTACGTATCCACCCACCGCTCCGAAGGCCTTCGACATCGTCCCCACCTCCACCTCGACCCGACCGTGCAGGCCGAAGTGGTCGACGATCCCGCGCCCGCCCCGGCCCAGCACCCCTTCTCCGTGGGCATCGTCGACCATGACGATCGCCTCGTGCTCCTCGGCCACGGCCACGATCTGGTCGAGAGGAGCGATGTCACCATCCATGGAGAAAACTCCATCGGTGATGACCAGGAGGCGACGGGCTCCCTCGTCGCGTGCCTCCGCCAGCTTGGCGGTG
>JBFGJL010000039.1:0-8321 GCA_041577235.1 Acidimicrobiia bacterium
ATTCAGGAGGGCAACCTGGGTCTGATTCGGGCGGTGGAGAAGTTCGACTGGCGCAAGGGTTTCAAGTTCTCCACCTATGCCACTTGGTGGATCCGGCAGGCGATCACCCGGGCCATCGCCGACAAGTCGCGGACGGTTCGCATCCCGGTGCACCTGCACGACACGCTGGCGGCGGTGCGCGCCGCCCAGGCCAGCCTCAAGGCCGAGCTCGGTCGCGACCCGCGTCCGGAGGAGATCGCCGAGGAGGCCGGCGTCACCGTCGACAAGGTTGAACTGGCCCTGGGCGTGGCCGACACCGTGTCGCTCGAACAGCCGGTGGGGGAGGACGGAGCCCAGCTGGGAGACTTCATCGAGGACGAGGACGCGGCCGATCCGGTCCAGCTCACCGAGGAGATGGACGTGGCCAACAGCCTCCGGGTCTCGATCGAGCGGCTGCCCCACCGCGAGGGTCGCATCCTCGCCCTCCGTTACGGGTTCTACGACGGGGTGCCCCGTACCCTCGAGGAGATCGGCGAGGAGTTCAACCTCACCCGGGAGCGGATCCGCCAGCTGGAGAAGCTGGCCCTGTGCCGGCTCCGCCACCCCTCGTTCGGCATCCGGGAGCAAGACCTGATCTGACCTGCCCCGGCAGGAACGATCGCCCGCCGCGGCCGACCAAAGTCCCGGACCGATACCGCCGAACGACTCTCCCGCCCTCAGGCCATCGACCATAGATTTGAGGCAACCGAGGGAAGGACGGCCATGAAGCTGCGAGAGCTCATGTCTTCGGCCGCCCAGTCGTGCCGGCCGGAAGCCACCCTCGCCGAGGTCGCGGGCGCCCTGGCGTCGGGCAACATCGGCTCGCTGATCGTCGAGCGGAACGGGCTCACCGTGGGCATCATCACCGAGCGCGACCTGGTGGGCGCGATCGCGGCCGGGGTCGATCCGGAATCTGCCCGCGCTGCCGAGTGGATGACCCGCCACCCAGACGCCTTCTCTCCGGAGGTCGAGCTGGTGGAAGCGGCGGAATGGCTGCTGGAGACCGGCTACCGCCATCTCCCCGTCCAGGTGGGAGATCGTACCGTCGGCATGCTCAGCATCCGTGACGTGCTGGGGGCGCTGCTGCGGGGGAGCGCCACCCGGACCGTCTGACGGAACCCGACGGGGGTGCCTAGCATCGCCTTCATGGCTGGGCCTGCCGATCGCTTCCTCGAACGCCTCAGCCCCGGAGACGTCTCCGTGCTCTCCGGCCTGGCGCCGGGTCCCGTCATCGACGCGGCGCGAGCGAGGCCGGAAGGGCTGGCGGAGCTGCTGGCATCGCCGGCCCTCCACCGGCGCATCTTCGGGTCTCGAGGGTGGGAGGGGCAGGTGAGTCCGGTCCTGGTGTTCGCGGTCGCCGTCCACCATGCAGCCGCCGCACTGGGGCGAGCCGACTTCCTCACGGAGCGAGTGGGTCCCCGCCAGCGGCTGCCGGTGTTCGACGTCGAACCCTTGCGTGAGCTCGCCGCCAGCGAGGAACGACGGTTGTTCCTGGTCGATCTCCTCGCTTCGTTCACCAAGGTGGCGGGAGGGACGCTCTGGGTCCGTACCCGGCGAGGAGTGCGGCGGCGCCGCTGGAGCGAGCTCGACCCGGTTCAGCTCGTCCAACTGGTGGAACTGGCACCACCGGCCGCCCGGCCCGGTTTCCTGCGTCGCCTGGGCGATGTGGCGCTGTTCTCGAGCGGAGTGTTTCCCGAGGCCATCGCCGGGCGCCGCATCAGCGTGGCGCAGCTTCGGCTGCTGTCGCGCTCGGCCGAGGTCGATCCGAGCGCGGCTGCCGAGGTGCTGGCGGGGGACGATGGGCTGTTGGGCTTGCTGGAGGTGCTCGGCCAACGGTGGTACCGGGCGGGAGCGCGGGGGCCGGAGGCCCCGGTGGTCCGGGAGATAGCCGATCGCTACGTTCCCGCCCGGCGCTTTCTCGCCCACGTCGCCGATCGCTATCTCTTCCGGGTCGAGGGCCTACTGCCGGGGGTGATCGGCTAGCTCGATCTGTCGAGTACGCTCGATCCCGCAACGCACGGGGAGGCACCGGCGGTGAAACTGAGAAACCTGGTTGGGGGACGCTCCGAGCTGTGTGGCCCGGCCACCACGCTGCAGGAGGCGGCGATCGCCATGAGCGGGGGCGGTATGGGCTCGCTGGGGGTGGTCGACGGGCGCCACCTGGCCGGCCTGATCACCGAGCGAGACGTGCTGCGAGCGGTTGCGGCCGGTGTCGACACCGCGGCGGAGACGGTGGCGAACTGGATGTCGGCCGATCCCGACGTGTTCTCACCGGAGGTGGAGGTGGAGGCGGCGGCCCAGTGGCTGCTGGAGACCGGTTACCGCCACCTGCCGGTCATCGAGGACGACGAGCTGCTCGGCATCGTGAGCATTCGGGACCTGCTGTGGGCACTCACTGCTCCGGCCGAGGGGTCGGCCTCGCCGGACTGAGGGTCACTCCACCGGAATCCACACCAGGGCCACCTCGTCGACCGTGATGTCGGTCTTCTCGAGATCCACGCTCAACTCTTCGATGTCGAGAGCGGCATCGTCCCACTTCCCGGTGATCTCCAGGATCTCGTCGGCCAGGTCGGCCTCGAGATCTTCCAGTTCCGCGGTCTTCTCGGCGACCTTCTCCTCGGCCGACTGCAGGCGCTGCTGGGTGCGTACCGTCTGCGAGCGTCGGGAGGCGGCTCCCTGCAGACTGCGAGACCGCCGCCGGCCCCCCAACAGGGCTCCAAGCAGGTCGCCGGCGCCGGAGATCACCTCCTGCTGGCGACGCTGCTGGACGTCGGTCTCCAATTCACGGACCCGGCGGTCGGCGGCGCTTATCTGGTCCTTGACCCGGTCGATTCTGGTCTCGAACCGGTCTTTGAGCTTGGCCACCTCGGCGTCCGCCGCCTCCTGGGCGGCGGCGTCGCAGCGCTGCTCGAACTCGTCCCGGCTCTCACCCACCCGGGAGTAGAGCTTGAGGGTGGGGTTGCGGAGGATCTCGACCGAACGGTTGCGGTACAACCACTCCTTCAGATCCCGCTCCGCCTCGCGGAAGAAGGAGGCACTGTCGAGAGGGGCCTCCGGCAGCACGTAGCGGGCATCAGGTGGCGCTTCGTCCCGAAGGTCGCGAGGGTCGTAGTCGACCGGCCGACCGGTGGCCGGGTCGAACCTGTCGCCCAGCGGGAAGAACACCGCCTCCCACTCTTCCCGATGGTCCAGGTCGGCGTTTTGATCGTCGAACAGCAGATGCACTCTGGCCACCAAGCCGGCGGCGTAGGTGGACCCGTCCGGTCGGGCGTCTACCTCGCCCGCCCATGGCGCCGCCGGGTCGAGGAACCAGGAAGGGCCGGCCACGGTCGGGACCACCGGGCTCTGGTCGTCAGCCAGCTCCTTCGGCTCCGGGACCGCCGGGGCGGACGGCGTGGTCGCCTGGTCGGCCACCGCCTCCGCCGACGGCTGGGCGCCCATCAGGGAGGTGACCTGCTGGCGGGTGAGAGGGCCGGCCAGATAGGACATGGCCCAGCGGGTCGTGAAGACCTCGGGCTTGGCCCTGGTGCTGTGCAGGACGAAGGTGCGCTTGCCGAGGTCGGAGATGAGGGTGTCGAGCTCCTCGACGTTCACGTCCCCGGCCGCCGACTTCAGGCCTTCCAGGATCCGGGCCTTGTCACGCTCGGTCTGCAGCCGCCCGATCATCCAGGTCCCGGCATTCGACATCGCCTTGTAGTCGAGATCGACCGGGTTCTGGGTCGACAGCACCATCCCCACCCCGAAGGCCCGGGCCTGCTTGAGGATGGTCAGGATCGGCTTCTTGGAAGGGGGCTCGGCGGTGGGAGGAGCGAAGCCGAACACCTCGTCCATGTAGATCAAGGCCCTGAGATCGGACGTGCCCGCCTGCTGTCGCATCCAGGTGACCACCTTCGACATGAGCAGGGTCACCACGAACTGGCGCTCGGGGTCGGACAGGTGGGCGAGGTAGACCACCGCCGCCCGGGGCCCGCCCTCGTCGTCGTGCAGCAGGGTGGCCACGTCCAGAGGCGGGCCCTGCAGCCAGGAGGCGAAGGAAGGGGACGCCACCAATCCGTTGAGCTTCATCGCCAGCTTGGTGCGTTCCTTCTCCGGGAAGAAGGTGTCGAGCTCGAAGACGCCCAGTTTGCGCAGCGGTGGGTTCTGCACCTGCCCGATGAGGCCGGCCAGGTCGAGGTCCCGGCCCTCCCGCCAGGCCTTTTCCACCAGGTTGGCCAGGAGGATGTGCTCGGGTGAGGAGATGGGATCGGCGGTGATCCCGGCCAGCACCAGCAGCGACGAGACGAACCCCTCGATCTCGTCCCGGAGGGTCTCGGCCCCCTCCTCCCAGTCGAGCGAGGGCGCCGCCAGCGACCCGACCACGTTGAGGGGCACGCCGGCGGTGGAGCCGAGGGTGTAGATGGTGAAGTCGGCCGCTCCCCCCAGCGCCCGCATGCGGTCGGCCCCGATCTCCCACCCTTCCAGGCCTCTCTGCCAGGTCTCGGCCGTTTGTGCGGCCAGCTCGTCCGGGTCGATCTCGGCCCGCCGGGCCTCGCCTTCGTCGATCCAGGGACGGAAGTCGCCCGGGCGGAAGTCGGGGAAGTTGAGCAGGAGGTTGCCCATGTCGCCCTTGGGGTCGATGACCAGCACCGGGATGTCCGACAGCAGCGCTTCCTCCAGCAGATCGATCCCCAGGCCGGTCTTGCCGGAGCCGGTCATGCCGACGATGACCCCGTGGGTGGTGAGATGGTGGGCCTCGTACAAGACCGGATCCCCGGTCCGCTCGGCCGTGCCGGGGTCGACCACCCCGCCCAAGTAGAGGCGGCCCCGTTCGACCTGAATCATGTGTCGTCCTCCTTCGCCGGGTGATTGTATCGACCGGGCCGGAACCGGCCCGGTCGCGGTCGGACCGTGCAGGGACGAGCCACCCGATCCGCTCGATGGATCGGCCTCAGCCGGAGATCTCCTCTTCGAGAGGTGTGCGGAAGCGGGGGGTGACCCGCACCGCTCCCAGCCACTCGGTCAATCGGGCCGCCTCGGCCCCGATCAGGGACGACGCCTCGGCTCCCACCTCCTCCAGCAGATGGGTCGCCACCGATCCGTCCGGGCGCTGTCCCCAGCCTCCGACGATCCGCCCCTGCCACCAGACGGTGGGTCCGGCGTTGCCGTTCCGATCGAACAGGGCCGGGCCGTGCCCGCCCAGGTACCAGTCCCGATCCTTCCACCCCATCACCGTGGGATCGAGGGCGGGGAGCAGGGCCGCGGTCGGCTCGACCAGATCGGTGGGGGAGAGATCGTCGGGGAGCAGGTAGCCCACCGCCCCGTCCAGGTCCACCTCCACGACTTCCACTGCCTTCAGCGCCGCTCGGGTGGCCCGCGCGGTCCAACCCGTCCACCATTGCAGGTCCCGGAACGTCCCGGGCCCGAACGCCCGGAGCCATCGCCGGGCCAGGTCGGACCGGGCGACGGCAGCCGGCAGGCGGGGAATCCCTCCTTCCAGCCACCGGTCGGTGGCGGTCCATCGATACTGGCTGGAGAGCCAGGAACCGCGGGGGCGGGCCCGGACCACCCGCGCTTCGGTCGCCAAGAGGTACAGCACCCGGGTAGAGACACCCATGGTTCCCCCCCACGACCTCCCCTCGCCGAAGGCGAGCCGCTGGGTCAACTCGGGCACCATCCGGCGCAGCTCGTTGGCAGTCGCCTCTCCCGCCTCGCCCAACGCCCGGAGGGTCTTGCGCTCCACTCTCCGCAGCCAGGCGGCTCCGTCCGCGGCCACCCCTTGCTCCTCCAGCAGCCGAATCAGCCTCCTCCGCTCGGGCCGGGCATAGGTGACGGTGCAGGCGGCTTCGATGACCGCGGCGAGGTCGGGAGGCACCACGAACATCGTTCGTCGCATGCCCAGCACCCGTACCAGCGAACGGTGGTCGTAGAGCGCCTCCTCCAGATCCTCCACCTCGAAGCCGGCGATCCGGGCCCGGGCGGCCAGGTACACGGTGGCCGGATCGGACGAATGGAGGCCCACCAGCTGCTCGGCCAGGGATTCCACCGAACTGCGTGGGGCGTTCAGCCGGTGGCGGACGACCAGGCGCCGGCGCCGCTCCGCGAGCTCGATGGGCTGCACCGGTCAGCGGCCGAGGATGGCGGCCAGCGCCTCGAACAGGCGCTCGAGGTCGTCGTCGGACGTGTAGAAGTGGGGACCGATCCGCAGCCCCGCCTCCGGCCGGCTGTCCACGATCACCCCCCGTTCGATCAGCTCCGCCGCCACCTTGTCCTCGTCGGCAACCCCCAGCACGACCGTCCCTCCGCGTTGGTCGTGCCGGCGCTCGCTTCGCACCGGTATGTCGAACCCGTCGGCTGCCTCGATGATCCGATCGGTGAGGTGCAGTGACCGTTCCCGGATGGATTCCACCCCGATCTCGGCCACGATCTCATACCCGGCCCGAGCGGCGAACAGAGCCGGAACCCCGGGCGTACCGGATAGGAAACGTCCCACCCCGGTCCGGTACTCGATCGGGCCGGGCCGGAAGGCGAAGGGCTCCCGATCGGCTTGCCATCCGACCAGGCGAGGCTGCAGCTCCTCCTGCAGATCGGGTCGCACGTACAGCCAGCCCGCTCCGGGACCGCCGCACAACCACTTGACCGAGCCGCCCACGGCCAGGTCGACGTCCAGCTCGGTCAGGCTGAAGGGGAGGGTGCCGGCCGACTGGTAGCAGTCGAGCACGACCACAGCCCCCATCTCGTGGGCGCGCCGGGTGATGGCGGTCACGTCCTGGACGTACCCACTCTTGAAGAGCACGTGTGAGAGGGGTACAACCGCGGTCCGCTCGTCGATGGCGGCCAGAAACGTCTCGGTGGGGATGGTCATCCCGTCCCAGCTCCGCACGATTCGCACCTCCGCTCCCGCCACGTTGTGCCACACGTAGCCGACCGAGGGGAAGTTGAGCTCGGAGAACACCACCCGGTTGCGGCGGGGGGTGAAGGTGAGCGACGAGGCGATCACCGCCTGGGCGAAGGTGACGTTGGGCACCATGGCGACGCTGCCGGCCGGGGCTCCCAGGATCGGGGCGAGCACGTCGCCAACGGTGAGCGGGGCGTCCCACCACCCCTCTGGCCAGGCCTGTACACCCCGTCCCGCCCACTCGGTCGCGAACCGTTGCAGCTGGTCGGCGGCGGTGTCCGGCATCGCCCCCAACGAGTGGCTCACCAGGTAGCTGCAGGTCTGGAGGATGGGGAAGCGGGGGCGGTAGGAGAGGAGGCGATCCGCCATGGTGAGAGTGTACGGTCTCGGGGCCGCCGCCCCGCTCGCCACCGACCGCCTGGTTTACCATGGCAGGAGGAGAGAGCGATGACCGACACCCAAGAGCAGTCGCTGGCGGCCGGCGAGTTCGGACCGAACATCTGGCTCATCGACGAGATGTACCGCAAGTTCCTCGATGCGCCCGGGTCGGTGTCCGAGGCCTGGCGTGACTTCTTCTCCGATTACCGCCCGATGGGCGAGGCGGTGGCCCCGCCCGTTCCGGCCGAGTCCGCCCCCGCGCCGGTCGAGCCGGTACCCATCCCGGCGGCCCCGCCCGAGCCCGCCTCGGTTGCGCCCACGGCCCGGGAGGAAGCCGTTCCTCCCCCGCCGGCCGAGCCGCCTTCCGTCCCGGCCGCCACTCCGACTCCGATGATCGGGGTCTCGGCCAAGATCGCCGAGCGGATGGGAGAGAGCCTGGCCATCCCCACCGCCACCTCGGTGCGGACCATGCCCGCCAAGTTGCTGGAGGTGAACCGGCTCATCCTCAACAACCAACTCCAGCGCCTCACCCAGGGCGGCAAGGTGAGCTTTACCCACCTCATCGGCTATGCCGTGGTGCGGGCATTGGTCGAGATGCCCGAACTGAACGTGGCGTACACGGAGGTCGACGGCAAGCCCCACCTGCTCCGTCATCCTCACATCGCCCTCGGGCTGGCGGTGGACGTCGTCCGCAAGGACGGCAGCCGCAGCTTGCTGGTGCCCAACATCAAGCGGTGCGAGGAGCTCGACTTCCAGCAGTTCTGGCTCGCCTACGAGGAGCTGATCCACCGGGTGCGGGGCAACCGCATCACTCCCGAGGACTTCGTGGGCACCACCGTCTCCCTCACCAACCCGGGCACGCTCGGCACGGTCCAGTCGGTGCCGCGGCTCATGCCCGACCAGGGGGTCATCATCGGGGTGGGGGCGATCACCTTCCCGCCCGAGTACCAGGGGGCCGACGAGACCTTCATCGCCCGGCAGGGGATCGGGCGGATCGTCACTCTCACCAGCACCTACGACCACCGGGTCATCCAAGGTGCCCAATCGGGCG
>JBFGJL010000040.1:0-8295 GCA_041577235.1 Acidimicrobiia bacterium
GCCCCAGGCGGCCTCGGCGAACAGGGGCTTGGTGGCTCCCATGATGATCAGATCGGCCCCCATCTCGGCAGAGGTGGCGACGATCGCCTTCGCCGGCGCCTCTCCCTCCAGGTGGAGCGCGCTGGCGGCGATGCCGCGCGACCGAAGGGCGGCCAGCACCGGTTCGGCCCAGCGTTTCCCCCGCTCTTCGACGTAGCGGGCCACCGCCTTCTCTCGTTCGTCCGCGCGGGCGGCCGGGTCGGACTCGAAGGGTCTCCATTCCTCGGCACTCAGAGAGTCGTGGAAGGAGCGGGGCACTGCGATCACGGTCAGGACGGTGACGTCACCGTCGCCCTGGATGAACCGGTGGGCGAGGTCGGCGACCGGTGCCGGAGGAAGAACACCGGCAGTGGCGATCAAGATGTGCACAGCGCCAGGATAGAGGTCGCCATCGCCTCCGGTTACGCTGCCGCCGAGCGAGGAAGGATGGTCGGTGGAGCGTGCACTAGCCGATGAAGTCGTCAACCAGGTGACCTGGAAGATCCCCAACGCCCTGGCTCTGGTGGGGTCGCGGTCCGGGGACGAGTGGAACGGTATGACCGCCAGCTGGATCACCCAGGTGTCGATGGAGCCGGTGCTGATCGCGGTCTCGATCGACAACAAGGCGGTGACCCACCGGTTGGTGAGCGAAGGCCGATCGTTCAGCATCAACCTCTGGGATCCGGAGGACACCCGCACCTTCGTCAAGTTCTCCAAGCCGGCCGCCAAGGAGGGCATGACCCTCAACGGGCGCCCGATCCGGGAGGGTCGGACCGGGGTGCCCATCTTCACGGAGGCGGTGGCCTGGATCGAATGCCGGGTCACCCAGTCGATCGACGTGGGAACCCACACCCTCTTTCTCGGAGAGTTGATCGACTGCGGAATGGTCGATCCGCCCCCCGAGCGGGCCGCCGCCATCGGCGACACGCGGATGAAGTACGGCGGGGTCAAGCGAGGCGGGCACTGAGATGGAGGTGCGGGTCGACGACAAGGTCGCTCTCGTGACCGGCGGCAGCCGCGGCATCGGAGCGGCGGTGGCGCTGGAGTTGGCCCGTAGCGGCGCCGCCGGAGTGGCCATCACCAGTCGCAGAGCGGACAACCTCGAGCAGGCGGTCGACGACCTGGTCCACCAGGGGATCGAACGGGAGGCGCTGCTGCCGCTGGTGGCGCGGGCCGACTCCGCCGATGATGCCGCCGAGGCGGTGGCGGCCACCATCGAGCGGTTCGGTGCCTGCGATCTCCTGGTCAACAACGCCGGGACCAACCCCGGGGCGGGTACCCTCAGCGACGTCGACCTGGGGGCGCTCGACAAGACGTGGGCCGTGAACCAGCGAGGCCCGCTGCTGTGGTCCCGCGAGGTGTGGCGCCAGTGGATGGCGGACCAGGGCGGCGTCATCGTCAACGTCGCCTCGGTGGGCGGCCTGGTGCCGGGGCCGCTGGTGGGCGCCTACAACATCTCCAAGGCGGCTGTGATCTTCGCCACTCGTCAGCTCGCCTTCGAGATGGCCCCCGGGGTCAGGGTCAATGCAGTCGCCCCCGCCATCGTCAAGACCCGGCTGTCGCGCCTGTTGTGGGAGGCCGACGAGGGTGCGGCGGCCGCCCTCCACCCACTGCGGCGGCTGGGTACCACCGCCGACGTGGCGGCGGCGGTGGTGTTCCTCGCCTCCGATCGAGCCGGTTGGATCACCGGCGTCACCCTGCCCGTGGACGGCGGAGTGACCGGAGCGTCCGGAGCCCTGGGCTGACTCAGCGCCCGGTGTTCACCAAGAGCACCATGGTGGAGGTGATGGACGTTCCCTCGATACGGGCCGAGGCCCCCAGGCCTTGCAGGGGGGCGAGGGCGTCGATGATCTCGGGCTCGTCGGTGAAGGCGTCGACCATCCGGCCGATGTCGGCGTAGAAGGCGATGTCGCTCGCCTCGCCGGGTAGGGCGGCATCCACCGCCGCGAATCCCGGGGTGGAGGCCAGCTTGCTCCCGCCAGTGGCCGAGAGGACGGTGGAGCTGGACCCGATCAGCAGGCGGCCGTCGCTGACCCCATAGGCGAGGACGTCGAAGCCCCGGTCCTGGATCGCCTGGAATCCGCCGGCGCCGGGAGCGACCGCCACGCCCTGCTGACGCAACAGCTCGGTGATCCGGCCGAGTGTGGCCTCCACCGAGTCGGGTTGGCTGGTGCCCATCGAGGCCAGGATCTCCAGGTCGAATCCCGATTCCCGGGCCAGCATCCCGTCGGAACCCGACAGGAGGGCGAGCGTGAGGGGCCCGTCCAGATACCGGATGAGGTCATCGTGGAGGGAGAAGCCCAGCCCTTGCTCCACCGCGGCCAACTCCCGCTGCATGTCCATGCCCGCCGCCTCCATCTGGGTCGTGAACGTATCCCACAGATCGGCCGGTCCGGCGGTGGTGAGGTATAGGATCGTGTCGGCCGGGAGCTGCTGAGCGAGGTCCCCCGCCGCCCGGGGAGCGTACAGCTCGTAGACCGCAGGGAGCCCGTCGGGTCCGAACGCCATCGTGTAGTCGAGTTGCAGACCGGCGGTGGTGACCGTCACCCCCATCCCCAGACCGGCGGCCGATCCGAAGATGTCGGTGGCTCCGGGGGTGGTGGCCATGTCCTCCGCCAACTGCTGGAACGGGCCGACGTTCATGTAGTACGTGACGAGCCGGGTCTCGGGGAGACCGGCGGTCACCTCCCCGAAGGACTCCTCCTCGGCCAGGGAGCGACCGTCGAGCTGGGCATCGATGGCCGACCGCACCGCCCCCGCCCCGCCGATCAGCACCATGTCGGCCGAGCGGCTCAGGGCGAGCTTGCGGCCGTCGACCCCGGCCACCCGCATCGACACGCCCCGGTACTCGGCGGCGGCAAACGACATTCCCTGGCGATCCGCCAGCCCGGCCGCCAGCTTGTCGACGAAGGCGTCGGCTCCGCCCGGGTCGCGCGCCTCCACCGCCAACACCACGTTCTCCTCGGGATCGAAGGCGCCGAGCGGGTCGAGGCTGTTCAGGCCGGCCGGATCGATCCCCAGCAGGCCGAACCCGACGGTTCGCCCCGCCCAGGGGAGGACGTCGTTGGAGAGATCCACCCCGGCCGCCGCCAGCAGCTCGCCGTCGATCGCCGCCACCACGTCGTCGGCGCTCTCCACGGGCGCTCCCAAATCGGCGAAGATCTGTTCGAAGGTGGCGAGCAGGGCCGCCGTCTGCTCCTCGTCCCGGAGCTGGAAGACGTCCAGTCCCACGAAGATGGTGGTGTCGGCCGGCATCGCCGCGGCCGGGGCGATCGAGGTGGTCGTCACGCTTCGCAGCCTCAGCAGAGCCGCCCCACCCAGCGCCAGCAGGACCACCAGCCCCGCCGCGCCGAACACCAGAGCCCGGCTCCGCCGCTTGCGGGGAGTGGGAAGGTCGAGCCCGCCCCCCGGCTCCTCCAGGGCGTGTTCGGGCGGTGGACCGAACGGGTCTCCGTTGGCGGCGCTGGCGTCATCCATGGCGATGCTCCTCGTCGGCGTCGGCCTGTATCACCGATCGAGCCGAGCGGTGACCCTGGTTCTATCGTCGCAGCTCCGGGGGCCCTTGAGGGTCAAACCCCCAGCGGATAGCCCGGGCGACCCCGCTCCAGCCAGTCCTCGTAGGCTCGCTCGGTTCCGATGTCGAACCCCTCTTCCACCGAGCGCACGTAGCGATGATGGAGCAGATCGCAGTAGGCCTGGACGGGGTCGACGACCTCCGGAACGTTCGTCAGGCGTCGCAGCATCGGCTCGAAGACCCCGACCCGCCAGCGCACGGCCGCCACCCCCTTGCCGGTGCTGGACAGCTCCGCATCGTTGGCCTGGTGGTAGTAGAGGTCCGACAGGATCTGGCGGGCCTGGTTCTCCAGCGCCTCCACTCCGGTCAGGGAGCGCAGCTTGTCGGTGTGGAAGTTGCGTCCTCCCACCCGCACCTTCATGCGAAGCCGCTGATGGTCCCCGTCGGGGATGAGGTCGATCTCGTCGACGTCGAAGCCCAGAGCATTGAGACGGGCGATGCGCTCGTCGATCAGATATCGCTCGTCGGGTCCGATCAGGTCGACCCGCCCCAACTCCGACCACAGCGACCGGTAGCGGCCGGCGATGTCCTCACCCAGCTCGAAGTCCGCCTCCTCCATCGGCAGGCCGTGCTGGGCGGCGATGTCGGCCATGCCTCCCGCCACGTTCTCGATCATGATCGCCACGTCCTCCTCCCGCTGCCCGTCCGAGAGGATCTCGTGCAGCTCGGCGGTCTCCGCGTCCACCATGAGGGTCTCGATTCCCTCGGCATCGAACCGGTAGAGGACGTTGGAGAGCGAGCAGTCACCCCAGAAGCATCCAGCCAGGTGCAGCTCCACCAACAGCCCGGCGAACGCGTCCAGCATCTGGTTGCGGCGGGCACCGAACCCGGCTCCTTCGAGCAACTCCCGGTACGAGAAGGAGTAGCGGGCGTACTCCGTGATGAGGGCGGCCGACTGCTCCGCGGTCGGATCCGGGTAGCGATGCTCGACCAGACCGATCGGGCGAACCGCCGGCGAGCCTTTGGCCTCCAGCTGACGGAGCACGTCGAAGTCCCGGCGAGCCGCTCGCTCGGCCAGCTCCTTCACCGCATAGACCTCGGGACCGACGGCCAGGAACCGGACCGGATGCCGGGAGATCCCCTTGGGCAGGTCGATCAGCCGGGGA
Source organism: Acidimicrobiia bacterium (assembly GCA_041577235.1). Taxonomy (GTDB): domain Bacteria; phylum Actinomycetota; class Acidimicrobiia; order Spongiisociales; family DATADW01; genus JBFGJL01. Next base: position 4,699 of record JBFGJL010000040.1, read on the forward strand.
TCGTCCCACTCTGGAAGCGAGCGCTCCCAGGGCAAGTCGAGGAAATCGGGGCTCCCCGGCCGGATCGTGACGGTGGCAGGCATCGCCGGTACCGTACCCGGCTACGCTCGACGGATGGAGGTGTCGGCCCGGATCGAGGTGGATGAGGGGCGGGCGGTGACGATCACCTGGGAGGACGGTCGAGTGGCGGTCATCCCGGCCGAACGCCTCCGGCGATCGTGTCCCTGTGCGGACTGCCAGGCGCGGCCCGAGCAGGAGGGTCCGAACGAGGTGGCCATCGCCGACGCCCGGCTGGTGGGGGGCTATGGCATCACGTTCACCTTCGACCCCGACGGCCATCGCACCGGCATCTTCACCTTCGACCAGCTACGCCAGCTGGGCTGACCGCCGGAGATCCCTTCCGGTCCGTGATGGAGCCTCCTCACTCGTCGGCCAGCTCCACCCGCAGCGCTTCTCCCAGTCGCCGGTACTGGTCGGGCTGGTTGTAGGCCTGGGCCGAGATGCGGACGAGCCGCCCCGGCGGTGCCGGCCAGACGAACACCGGCACCTCGATGCTCCACGTCCCCCTCAGGACGGCGGTGAGCGGATCCACCATCGGGTCGGAGGCAGCGACTCGCCGCGGGGGGAGAGGAAGGGACGCCATCGAGCCGATCATGTCGTCCGGGCTGGGTGAGTCGACCTCCAACGCCTCCCCCACCACCCGGCGGGCCCGCTGTGCCAACCTCCGGTTGGCCTCCAGCAGGGCGGGCCAACCTCCCGGCATCAGCTCGCCCATGACCCGGATGGCGTCGGGAATGGACAGCCAGGCGGTGGGGTCGGTGGTGCCCGTCCAGTCGAACAGGGCGTGGAATCGGGAGGAGCTGGCCGAATACGACCCGTTCCAGCCGTGGCTGATCGAGACCGGCTCGACGGTGGAGCGGTGACGGGCTGCGACCCACAGGAAGCCGGCCCCCTTGGGGGAGCACAGCCACTTGTGGCAGTTGCCCACCACGAACGATGCGCCCAGCGAGTCCAGCGAGAGTGGCACCATCCCCGGAGCGTGAGCCCCGTCCACCAACACCGGCACGTCGGGCTCCAGCGCCGCCGCCACCTGCGCCACGGGCAGGATGAGAGCGGTGGGGGAGGTGATGTGGTCGATCACGACCAGGCGGGTGCGAGCGGTCACCCTCGCCAGCACCGCCTCCACCACCTGGTCGGCCGTGCGGAGGGGGAACGGCACCGGTGCCACCACCACCTCGGCGCCCGCCCGCCGCGCCGCCGCCTCGGCCGCATTCCGGCAGGCGTTGTAGCCATGGTCGGTCACCAGCACCTGGTCGCCGGCCCGGAGCTCGATCGATCGCAAGACCGCGTTCACGCCCGCGGAGGCATTGGCCACCGGCACCAGCCCTTCCCGATCGGCCCCCACGAAGGCGGCCAGAGCGCTTCGTGCCACCTCCAGGGCCGGCTGATATCGCTCGGCCATGAACCGGGTCGGGTTGCCCTCCAGGAGTTGCCGCCACTCATGCTGGGCGGCCAGGACCGGGGCCGGGCATGCCCCGAAGGAGCCGTGGTTCAGGTGGGCCACCGCCGGATCGAGCACCCAGAACTCCATCGCCGGCACGGTAGCCCCACCAGTATCCACCCCCGGTCGATCCCCGGTCAGTCTTCCACCTCCCGAATCGAGCTGTCCCACCGGAACAGTCGGGCCGCTCCGTCGAAGAACATGGGGAGCACCCGATGGACGAAGCGGTCGGCGTCCACCAGGGCGATGGCGGCGACGGTGGCGAGGGGGAGCACCCGCCAGGGAGCACCCGTGGTCCATGCCAGCCACAGATAGGCGCCGTAGCCGATCCCTTGCAAGAGCATGGCCGGGGCCGGATTCCGCCGCCACCAGGCGAGCCCGCCCAAGACGACCACGGCGGGCACTCCCAACCCGGCCGGGAGGAGGCCGCCGGCAGTGAGCCCGATCACGGCTCCGGTCCCGACCAGGGTGTCGGCGGCCAGATCCCACGGACCCAGCTTGGTGCCCCCGCCCGCCCAGCCGGCCAGCCGTCCGTCGAGAAAGTCGGCCGACCAGGCGACGGCCAGCAAGATCCCGACCAGGTCCAGCCGGCCGGCCGCCGCCACCACCGCCACCGCCACCGCGATCGGAAGGCGCAGCACGGTGAGACCGTCGGCGAGCGCAGCCAGCATGACCCTCATTGTGGACCAACCAGAGGCTCCGGGAGGGGCCGGCCGCTCAATTGGAAAACGGTTGGCAGCCGGGGCACCAGGCGGTGCGGCGGGAGGGGCTGCCCAGCCACTCCTCCTCGATACGGGCGCCGCAACGGCGGCACGGTCGCCCGGCCCGGCCGTAGACCCACGTCTCCCGTCCCGATCGCCGGTCTCCGGTGGTGGTGCGGCGACCGCCGCCGAGGTTGGCCCGCACCAGCCGATGGGCGCGGCGGCCCAGGGCGCCCAGCTCGGCGGGGCCGAGGGTGGCGATGGGCCGGGCCGGATGGATCCCCTCCAGGAAGAGCACCTCGGCCTTGTAGACGTTGCCCACCCCCGCCAGGATCTGTTGGTCGAGCAGGAGGTCGGCGACCAGGCGATCGGGCGGGGCGGTGGAGGCGCGGCGCAAAAACTCGTCGTGGTCGAAGTCGGCGACGGCCACGTCCGGTCCCAGGTCGGCGACGGCTCGTTCCACCACCCGCCGCCGCTCGACCTGGATGATGGGAGCGGCGAAACAGACCGCCTGCCACTCCGCCGTCTCCAGCACCACTCGGGCCGCCCCGGCCGGCCGCCGCCAGGCCTCGCCGGGCCGGTAGAGGCGCCAGGACCCGCTCATTCCCTGGTGGGTGCGGATGGTCACGTCACCCTCGAGGTGGATGAGCAGATGCTTCCCCACCGCCGTCACCTCGGTAACGGTGCTTCCGACCAGGCGGTCCGCCCGGCGGCGCACCTCGGGGCTGGTGCCACCGACCGCGGTCAGCTCCCGTCCGATCAGGGCGGCGGCCAGGGCTGCAGCGGCCCGGTGGATGGTGTCTCCCTCCGGCACGGTCAGCGGCGGTAGGTCAGGCCGCGCAGGGCGGTGGAGAAGCCGGCTTCCAGCAGCGCTTTGCCCAGTGGGGTCTGGGCGGCGGGAGCGCCGTCGACGGTCTCGATCACCAGCCGTCGCGCCCGGCGGCCCAGCCCGGCCAGGGCTTCGGCCACCGGGATCAGCTGCTCGGGGTCTTCGATCATCGTCACCAGGCGCTTGCCGCCTCGCTCCAGGTAGGCGGCCGGCCTACCCCCGGCGAGCACCACTCGTGCCCCGGCCGACCGGGAGAGGCGACCCTGCTCCGGGTCCGGCCAGGGGAGGGCGGCACCATAGGGATTGGCCGGGTCGGTTGCGGCCAACACCAGCACCTCGGGCGACCGCTCGGTCCGCAGGCGGTCGACCGCCCCGGGGAGGGCGAATTGCGCGCCCCCCAGACCTTCGACGAAGTAGCCGCGCCGGACCGTCCCCACCTCCTCCATGCGGGTGAGCACCGGATAGAGCCCGGCGAAGCCGCCGGGGACACCTTCGGCCGCCACCACCGACCGGGTCACCACGCCGTGGCGTTCCAGTAGCTGGCCGGTACGGGCGGCGGTGGTCGC
>JBFGJL010000041.1:0-8286 GCA_041577235.1 Acidimicrobiia bacterium
AGGTGCTCCTCGGCGATCGCCATGCCCACCCCGGTACCGAAGCCTTGGCCGAGCGGGCCGGTGGTCATCTCGATCCCTCGCTCCTGTTCGCGTTCGGGATGACCGGGGGTGGGAGATCCCCACTGACGGAAGTCCCGGAGGTCGTCGAGGGCGAGGGGGAAGCCGGCCAGATGGAGCAGCGAGTACAGCAGCATCGAGCCGTGCCCGTTGGACAGCACGAACCGGTCCCGGTCGATCCAGGTCGGATGGTCGGGGTCGACCGTGAGGAACTTCGTCCACAGCACCACGGCGATGTCGGCCATCCCCATCGGCATGCCGGGATGGCCGGAGTTGGCCCGTTGGACGGCGTCCATCGCCAGGCTCTTGATGGTGTCGACCGCCAGCTGCTCGACGTCCGTCTGCATCCCACCTCCTGTCGCCGAGCCAGCGTAGCCCGGGGTGGCGGCGGACTGGCCCCGGCCGGGCGCGACCGGTAGCATCGGCGCACGCCTCCCCGCCAGGAGGTGGCGGCCATCTGCTTCCCAATCACACCGAGGAGTCGTTCACCGTGCCCGACCATCTGATCCCCCCACACGGCGGCGCCCTGGTCGACTTGCTGGTCGACGAGACGCACGCCGAGGAGCTGAGAACGGCCTCCCGCGACTGGCCGTCATGGGACCTGACCGACCGTCAGTTGTGCGACCTGGAGCTGCTGCTCAACGGCGCCTTCTCGCCCCTCACCGGCTTCCTGGGCCGCGAGGACTACGACCGGGTCTGCTCGGACATGAGGCTGGCCGACGGGACGTTGTGGCCGATTCCGGTGACCCTGGACGTCCCGGCCGGGCTGGCCGAACAGCTCGAACCGGGGGGCACCTTGGCGCTCCGCGACCCGGAGGGGGTCATGCTGGCCGCTCTGCACGTCTCGGACGTGTGGGAGCCCGACCGCCTCGCCGAGGCCCGCTCGGTGTTCGGGACCGACAGCACCGAGCACCCGGGGGTGGCCCATCTGCTCGAGCAGGCCTATCCCTTCTACGTGGGCGGGCGGCTGGAAGGGTTGCAGCTGCCGGTCCACTACGACTTCAAGCGGCTCCGCCTCACCCCGGCCGAGGTGCGGCACGAGTTCGCCCGGCTGGGATGGACCAAGGTGGTGGCGTTCCAGACCCGCAACCCGATGCACCGGGCCCATCTGGAGCTGACCATGCGGGCGGCCAAGGAGGAGCAGGCCAACCTCCTCATCCACCCGGTGGTGGGCATGACCAAACCGGGTGACGTCGACCACTACACCCGAGTGCGGGCCTATCAGGCGATCATGGAGCGCTATCCCAAGTTCACCGCCACCCTCGCCCTCCTCAACCTGGCCATGCGGATGGGAGGCCCCCGCGAGGCCGTGTGGCACGCCATCATCCGCAAGAACCACGGTTGCACCCATCTCATCGTCGGGCGCGACCACGCCGGACCGGGCAGTGACTCGTCGGGGAAGCCCTTCTACGGCCCTTACGAGGCGCAGGAGCTGCTCCGCAGCCACGAAGCCGAGCTGGGCGTGAAGATGGTCGACTTCCAGATGATGGTCTACGTCCCCGACTTGGATGCCTACGTCCCGGTGGACGAGGTGCCGGAAGACAAGGCTTCGCTCTCCATCTCCGGGACCGAGCTGCGGGAGCGCCTGGCCGACGGGCGGGAGATCCCGGAGTGGTTCACGTACCCGGAGGTGGCTCGGGAGCTCCGCCGCACCCACCCGCCCCGCTCCCGCCAGGGCTTCACCGTCTTCTTCACCGGCCTCTCCGGTTCCGGGAAGTCCACCATCGCCAACGCCCTGTTGGTGAAGCTGCTGCAGATGGGGGGCCGACCGGTGACCCTCCTCGACGGCGACATCGTCCGCAAGAACCTGAGCTCCGAGCTGGGATTCTCCAAAGAGCACCGCGACCTCAACATCGCCCGCATCGGATTCGTTGCCTCCGAGATCACCAAGAACGGCGGCATCGCCATCTGCGCCCCGATCGCCCCCTACGACCACACCCGCAAAGCGGTGCGAGCGATGGTGGCACCGGTGGGCGGTTTCGTGCTGGTGCACGTGGCCACCCCGCTGGAGGTGTGCGAGCAGCGTGACCGCAAAGGTCTCTACGCCAAGGCGCGGGCGGGCATCATCAAAGAGTTCACCGGCATCTCCGATCCCTACGAGGAACCGGCCGACGCCGAGATGGAGATCGACACCCAGCTGCTGTCCCCCGACGAGGCGGCCAACCAGGTGCTCCTGTACCTGGAGCGGCTGGGCTACGTAGGCAGCAACGGGGACGCCAACTGACGGGAGCTCCCATGGGGTGGCAGGCCTGGTTCACCCTGGCGGTCGTCGCGGTGACGCTGTTCGCGCTGGTCCGCGATCTCCTGTCACCGTCGGCGGCGGTGTTCGGAGCGATGGTGGCGGTGCTGGTGGCGGGGGTGGTGACCCCGGCCGAGGCCTTCGCCGGCTTCGCCAATCCGGCCCCCATCACCGTGGCCGCTCTCTACGTGCTGGCCCGGGCGGTCGAGAAGACCGGCGCGTTTACGCCGGTGGTCGCCGCCACGCTCGGCGAGAACGGGGGGTCGCGCCGGTCTCTCGCCCGGCTCATGGTTCCCACCATCGGCGCCTCCGCCTTCCTCAACAACACCCCGATCGTGGCGATGCTCGCTCCCCAGGTGGCGGCCTGGGCGGAGCAACGGAGGCAATCACCCTCCCTCTATCTGATGCCACTCAGCTTCGCCGCCATCCTCGGCGGGGTGCTGACCGTCATCGGCACGTCCACCAACATCGTCGTGTCGGGCCAGCTGGAGGCGGCCGGCCGGGATCCGATCGGTTTCTTCGAGATCACCAAGCTGGGGCTTCCGGTGGCAGTGGTGGGAGCGGCGGTGGTGGTGGCTCTGGCCCCGGTCGTCCTTCCCGCCCGCCGGAGCGTGCGGCGCGAAGCGGAGGAGGAAGCCCGCCAGTTCGTGGTCGACATGGTGGTGGAGCCGGGCGGTCCGCTCGACGGGCGGGCGGTGGAGGAAGCGGGCCTGCGCCATCTCCAGGGAGTGTTCCTCGCCACCATCGAGCGGGCGGGCGACCTCATCGCCCCGGTCGGGCCGACCACGGTACTGCGGGGCGAAGACCGGCTCCGGTTCGTCGGACGGGTCGACCAGGTGGTGGACCTGCAGGCCACCCGGGGCATCGTGTCGGCCGAGCAGAGCCACCTGCTGGAGTTCGACTCGCCGCGCTCGACCTACTTCGAAGTGGTGGTGGGAGCGGCGTCGCCCCTGGTGGGCCAAACTCTCAAAGAGTCCGGCTTTCGCGGCCGCTACCAGGCGGCGGTTCTGGCCCTGCACCGGGCCGGTCAGCGGGTCGACGCCAAGTTGGGAGAAGTACGCCTGCGGGTGGGCGACACTCTGCTGCTGCTGGCCGATCCCAACTTCCGCAACCGCTGGCGCGATCGGGGCGACTTCCTGCTCGTGTCGGAGTTGGGCGGCTCGCCGCCGGTGCCCACCCGCAAGGCAGCGTGGGTGGCGGCCGTCACCCTCGGGATCGTGCTCACCGCCGCGCTGGGAGTCATCCCCATCCTGCACGCGAGCCTGGTGGGGGCGCTGCTGCTGATCCTGCTGGGAGTCCTCACCCCGGGAGAGGCCCGCGCCTCGGTCGACCTGGACGTCATCATCGTCATCGCCGCCGCCTTCGGGCTGGCCAAGGCGATGGAGACCTCCGGGCTGGCCGACACGCTGGCGGCCGGCCTGGTGGAAGCCTTTCGAGGATGGGGACCGACCGGCATCCTGCTGGGGATCGTGCTGGCCACCGTCGTCCTGACCGAGATGATCACCAACAACGCCGCCGCCCTCCTCATGTTCCCCATCGCCATCTCGGCCGGCGCCGCCGCCGGCCTCGATCCTCGCGGCTTTGCGATTGCGGTGGCGGTGTCGGCCTCCGCCTCGTTCCTGACTCCGATCGGCTACCAGACCAACACCATGGTCTACGGACCCGGTGGCTACCGCTTCGGGGATTACGTGCGGTTGGGAGCTCCCTTGACCGTGCTGGTGATTGCGACCATCGTCGGGGTCGTGCCAATCTTCTGGCCGTTGTGAGATCCGACGACCTGGCCCGCATCCACGAGGCGCTGCTGGCGGCCGGCGAGGCGCTGGCCGATTTCACCCCGGGAGAAGTCGAGAGCCGGCGCAAAGCCGGGGGCGATCCGGTCACGGAAGCCGACCTGGTGGTCAACCGGGTCCTGGCCGCCGACCTTCCGCGGGAGGGGGAAGGCTGGCTCTCGGAGGAGACCGCCGACGATCCGGCCCGTCTCGACTGTGAGCGGGTGTGGGTGGTGGATCCGGTGGACGGCACCCGTGAGTTCGTCGAAGGCATCCCCGAGTGGTGCATCTCGGTGGGCCTGGTCGAACGGGGACGGGCGGTGGCAGGTGGCATCTACAACCCGCACGTGGGGCGGCTCATCTTGGGAGCAGAGGGGATGGGGGTCACCCTCGACGGGCGTCCGGCCTCCACCCGCGACACCGTTCGCCTGGGCGGGGCGTTGGTCCTCGCCTCCCGCTCGGAGGTGCGACGGGGAGAGTGGGATCGTTTCTTCGACACCCCGATCTCGGTCCGCAACATGGGGTCGGTGGCGTACAAGCTGGGTCTGGTGGGCGCCGGCCTCGCCGATGCCACCTGGACACTGGTGCCCAAGCACGAGTGGGATGTCGCCGCCGGAGCCGCCATCGTGCTGGCCGGTGGCGGCCGGGTGCTGACCCTGGACGGCGAGGAACCCGCCTTCAATCAGCCGGCTCCCAAGCTGACCGGGTTCGTCGCCACCGCCCCCGGTCTGGAGGAGCCCGTACGCCGGCTGCTGGGCATGGACCTCGATGGACTCGAACACGGCCGCAGCTGAGCGGACCGGTCCGCTCGGCCCCCGCGTCACTGCCACCGAGTTGGTGACTGTGGCAGCGATCGTGGCCGTGCTGCTGGGGGTGGCGGTGATCATCATCGGGCGAGGAGCGCCCCTCGGCCACGACGAGGCCGTCTATTCACTGCGGGCGGAGACGTTCGTGACCGGAAGTGACCAGCGCTTCTTCTGGAACGACTACCGGGCACCGGGGCTGCCGGCGCTGCTGGCACCGGTGGTGGGTGCAGGGGGAACCGAGCCGTTCCTTCGCCTGACCGTCGCCGGCTTCGGAGCGCTTGCCACCGTCCTCACCTGGTTGTTGGGCCGGGCGTTGTTCGGTCCGATGGTGGGGGTGGTGGCCGCCGCCGGCTTCGCCTCGTCGCCGGTGATCGTGATGGCGGCCACCAACGTCTGGCCCGACCTGCCCGGCGCCGCCTTGGGTCTGGGGGCGGTGATGGTGGTGGTGGGTGCCACCGCCTCCGACCGGGTGTCGTGGTGGATGGTGCTGGCGGCGCCGTTGGCGGTGGCCGCCACCGTGGCCCGGTTCGGTGCCCCGATCGCGCTGGGACTGGCGGCGGTGACGGTGGTGGTCTGGCGCTGGAAGGCGGTCGCCCGTTCGCCGCTCCCGGTGCTGGTGACGGCGCTGCTGGCCGCGGCCGGAGTCGGCTTCGTGTTGTTGGTGCCGGGAGTGGTCGGAGCCCGCGAGGCTCCTTGGACCTCGATCAGCAGCAAGCAGGCCCTGAACGACCTCCCCGTCTATCAGGGGCTGGTCGACTACGTGAAGGCCTACGACGACCTGGTGGCCACCGCCTCCGGGGCGGTCCTCGTGCTGGGCCTGGCAGCGGCGGTGGCGCGGGCGATCGGCGGCCGTGTGTCGTGGAGCCGTCTGGGGGTCAGCGCCGGGTTGGGAGCGGCCACTGCCCTCACCGTGGCACTCAGCGTCCATGGCGAGCTCCGCTACCTGGCTCCCGCCTATCCGTGGTTGTGGATCGGGGCCGCCGCCGGGTTGGTGGGCCTGGCCGGAGAGTGGACTCCGGTGGTTCGAACCACCCTCGCCGTTGCGCTGGCCGGCGTGCTGATAGCCGGCTCCATGGGGGGAGGCGCGGTTGCCAGCGACAATCTCGAGCGCTTCCGGCCGCTGCGGGTGGCCTCCCGGCTGGTGGCGGATCAGGCGGCCGACCGACCCTGCGGGGTGCTGACCAGCTATGTCCCCCAGGTGGCCTGGTACTCGGGCTGCGTGACCCGCGATTTCGAGCTCGATCGGGTGGAGGTGGACGCTCCCACCTTCCCGGCTGGAGCAGAGCGGTTCTTGTTGCTGGTCCAGGATGGGAAGCGGCAGCCGGAGGGTCGGCTCCTCAACGAGTATGTGCTGGCCACCAACGGCGTTCCCGACCGCGTCGGTGACCCGACCAACGGTCCCCTCCAGTACGTCGAGATCTTCCGGATCGAGTCAGGCCCGTGATCTGGCGAGGAGTGGTGGCGATGTGGCTGGCCGTCATCGGCTGGGTCGGTGCGGTCGAGCTGCCACCCGGGGGTACCTTCGTCGACGACGACGGCAGCGTGCACGAAGGCGACATCGAGGCGATCGTCGCCGCCGGTATCACCTTTGGCTGCAACCCCCCGTTCGCCGACCGCTTCTGCCCCGACGATCCCGTCACCCGCGGGCAGATGGCCGCCTTCCTGGTGCGCTCGCTGGGCCTGAGCGCGCCGGGGCCATCCGGCTTTGTCGACACAGCCGGGACCCGATTCGAAAGAGACATCGACGCCGTGGCGGCCGCCGGGATCACCCGCGGGTGCAACCCCCCGGCCAACGACCGCTACTGTCCCGACGCTCAGGTCACCCGCGGGCAGATGGCCGCCTTCCTGGTGCGGGCCTTCGCCTACCAAACGGCCGAAGCCGGCACCTTCCTCGACGTCTCCGGCTCCACCTTCGCAACCGACATCGACGCGCTGGCCGCCGCCGGGATCACCCGCGGCTGCAACCCGCCTGCCGACGACCGCTACTGCCCGGAAAACCTGGTCACTCGCGCCCAGATGGCCTCGTTCCTGACCCGAGCCCTGGGCTTGACCCCCATGATTCCCCCTCCCCGTCTGGACCTGGCACCCCCCTCTTGTGCGACCGGGGGAGTCGACGTACCCAGCGGGAACCCGGTGGTGGTGGCGGGCGGAGGACCGGTGTCGGGCAGCGGAGCCGTGCAGCGCTACACGGTGGAAGTCGAGGCCGGGTTGGCGGTCGACCCGCTCTGCTTCGCCGAGGCGGTGGAATCGGTGTTGAGCGATCCCCGCAGCTGGGGAGCGGCGGGGACGGTGTCCTTTCAGCGGGTCGACCAGGGCTCGGTGGCGTTCCGGGTGACGCTGGCCTCGCCTGCCACCACCGACAGCCTGTGCCTCCCGCTCGACACCGGCGGGGTCTTCTCCTGCTGGAACGGGAGTCGGGCGGTGATCAACTCGTGGCGCTGGGCCCTCGGAGCCGACGCCTACGGCGACGAGGTGGAGGCCTACCGCGTCTATCTGGTCAACCACGAGGTCGGGCACGCGTTGGGCAACGACCACCGCACCTGCCCGGCCGGCGGGAGCCCGGCCCCGGTGATGATGCAGCAGACCAAAGGAGTCGCCCCCTGTCTTCCCAACAGCTGGCCGCTGCCCGACGAGCTGGGCTGATCAGTCCACCAGGATCGGGGTTCGGGGAGACCGGTTGAGGCGCTCGACCCCGCTGGACGTCACCGTCACGATGTCTTCGATCCGCACCCCGAACCGGCCCGGCAGGTAGACCCCGGGCTCCACCGAGAAGGTCATGCCCGGCTCCAGCGGCTGGCGGTTGCCGGCCACCAGATAGGGGTGCTCGTGCACCTCCAGGCCGATGCCGTGGCCGGTCCGGTGCAGGAAGCGGTCGCCGCGACCACCTGCCTCGATCACCGCCCGGGCGGCCCGGTCGACGGACTCGGCCGGCACACCCGGCCGGACCGCCTCCACTCCGGCCTGCTGGGCGCGACCCACCAGCTCGAATACCTCTTCAACCTCCGGGGAGGGTCTGCCCACCACGAACGTGCGGGTGGTGTCCGACGAGTAGCCGTTTAGTCGGCCTCCGAAATCGACCACCACCACGTCTCCCCGCTCCATCACCCGCTCCCCCGCTTCGTGATGGGGAGATGCCGAGTTGGGGCCGGACGCCACGATGGTGAAGTCGGCGGTCTGGTGCCCCTCCAGCACCAGCAGGTCGGCGATCTCGGCGGCCAGGTCCCGCTCCCGCCGCTGCGAGAAGCGGGTGGCGGCCAGGTGCTCGACCACCCGGTCGGCGGCCGCCCCGGCTCGCCGGAGCGCGGTGAGCTCCGCCTGGTCCTTGACCATACGGATGCTGCCGGTCAACAGCCCGGCGGCCCGGAAGCGGGCGCCGGGAAGGGCGGCCTGCAGCGCCAACACTGCCGACGCCCAG
>JBFGJL010000042.1:0-8246 GCA_041577235.1 Acidimicrobiia bacterium
ATGGACTGGGGAAAGAAGCCGAGGAAGTGGTCGACCGTCCAGACCGAGTGCAGCCGGAGGGCTCGGGCGAGCCGGATCGACCAGTTGTGCAGGGCCAGCGGAGGCTGGGTTCCGACGTTCAGTCCGACGGCGATGGCTGGCGACGCCACCCGGCCAGGCTAGGCGACCGTGCCGTCCCCCTCATTGCTCGAAACGGATCTCGCCCTCGGGCAGGAGCTTGAACACGGCCCGTACCCCCCGCATCCCCGGCCGAACCGAGCCGAACTCGCCTCCCAGCCGGGTTCCGTCCTCGAGGGCGGCGTCGAGCAGGAATGCGTCGGCTTCGTCGATCTCGATGGCCGCCACCACCGTCTCCCCGGTGAGGATCGTGCCGAGTGGCAGGGCATTGCCCGAGACCACCACCAGTCCATCGATCACGGCCTGGCCGGTGTGATTCTCCACGATCAGGGTGTTCTGCTCTCCCACCGACAACACCGCCACCACGGCGGCGATCAGGACGAGCACCAGGCCGAGGCTGATGATGGCGAACAGACGTTGCACGCTGGCGGAGCTCCCTTGGCCGGCCCGAGTTCCTCACCCTACTCAGGCGTCAAACCGACCGCCCTTTCGGCCGCTTCGATGGTCTGTGCGCCCCGTAGCACCGGTGCGAACAGATCTCCGAACCGCTGGAGCCGGTCCCACACGGTGGACATGGTGAAGTCGTCGGGGTGGATGTTCCCCAGCTCCTCCCACAGCACGGGAGTCGAAACCGGAGCACCGGGCCGGGGTCGAACCGAGTAGACCGAGGCGATCGTCTTGCCGCCGACGTTCTGATTGTGGTCGATGAAGACCTTGCCCGCCCGGCGGGGGATGTCCCACTCCATCGTCACGTCGTCCGGATTGGCCGCCACCAGCAGGCGCCCTACCGTCTCCACCAGCTTCCGCACCCGGCGGTATTCGTAGATCGGCTCGATCGGCACATAGACGTGGAGGCCGGTAGCGCCCGAGGTCTTGACCAGCCCGTCGAGCCCGAGTCCATCGAGCGCCACCTTCAGCAGCTGGGCCACCGCCACCACCTGCTCCCAGCTGGCGCCGTCGGCCGGGTCCAGGTCGAAGACGGCGAAGTCGGGTCGATCGACGGTGGCGAGCCTCGACAGCCACGGATGGATCTCGATGCACCCCATGTTGGCCAGCCACATGAGCGACTCCCGGTCTTGGGCGGTCACGAACTCGATGGGCTCGCCCCGTTGATCGGAGTGGATCGGGGCCAGCGGAATCCAGTCGGGCTGATGCCCGGGCGCCTGCTTCTCGTAGAACCAGCCACCGTCCCACCCATCGGGAAATCGAGCCATCACGATCGCCCGGTCGGCCAGGTGGGGGAGCAGGGCCGGGGCCACCGAGGCGTAGTACTGGATGAGGTCTCCCTTGGTGGACCCGTCGGGGAAGAACGGCTTGTCCACGTTGGACAGGCGGAGCGGCCGGTCCAGGCCCGCCGGCAGGAAGGAGCATCCGTCGCTCCGCACCAGGATCGGGTCTGGGAAGGCGACCCGGCCGGAACCCAGTGTCCGCTCGCCCTCCGGCGCCGCCCGTGTCGAGCTCTCCAGCGCCGCCCGGATGTCGGCGAGGATGCCGTCGTGCGATTCGGCTTCTCGGGCCTCTGAGATCACCACCATCCTCAGGCCGGCGGCGTCCGCCGCCTCCACCAGCGGGCCGGCCCGCAGCGTTCCGGTCCCGTAGGGGACGTGCTTGATCTCGCCGTGCTCGCCGAACTGGTTGTCGGTGAACTGGGTCTGGAGTGGGTCGATCATCCAGCCGGGGAAGTGGTCGCGCAGAAAGGCGAAGACCGAGGCGAAGGCCTCGGGGCTGGTGAGGGCGCCGCCGGCCATGGCATGGACATGAGCCCAGTCCACCAGCGGTCGGACGAACGGGAACTCGCCGGCCAGTACGGCGATGTCGCCCAGCGTCCCGAACGAGCGGTCGTTGCCACCGGTCTCCAGACCCAGCCCCACCCCCAGGTGGGCGATTTTTGGGGCCAGGTAGTCGAGACGCGCCCTGATCAGGTCCATCAGCTCCCCCGCCGGCCGGTCCAGCGTGTAGCCGAAGTGGGCACAGACGATCCGAGCACCGAGGGCCCGGCCCAGCTTCATGGTGTGCTCGAGCGCCGCCAGGCACTGTTTGGCTCGATCGTCCTCCGGAACGGTCAGTACCGCGAAATAGGGAGCGTGGACCGAGAGCCAGATGTCACGCTCGGCGGCCAGGGCTCCGAACTGCCGGCACCGGGACTCTTTCCAGGGGAAGCCCTTCACGAAGGCCAGCTCATAGGCGCGATGCCCTCGTTCCACCAGGTCGTCGAGGAAGCTCTCGTCGCTGCCGTCGGGGGGGACGCCCGAGATCCCGAACCGAATCATCAGCCCACGATATCGGCGTTTGGGCCCGGCGCCGGGTGACTAGCCCCTTCGAGCGGCTCTGGTTTAGCCCCTCCTCTCCCGGCAGGCTGCTGCCGATAGGAAGGCATGGTCCCTGGACCCGCGCCACCCGAAGGTTTCGCCTCGATGCGCCGCGCCCTCGCCGGTGCCATGGCGGTGGGGGTGGCGGTCCTGGCCGTGTCCGCCCTGCTCTATGCCAACGCCTCCGGGACCACCTGGCTGGCGGGCCGGACCTCGCAGCTCGGCGACCTCGATCTGGTCCTCACCGACGCCGAGGTCGGCCAGCAGAGGATCAACCAGGCATTGCTGCTGGCTGTGGACCTGGAAGCCGGACTCACCACCACGGAAGTCCATGCCGACGTCATCGACCACGCCCGCCGCACCCTGGGCGCGATGACGACCCGAGCGGAGGCGACCTCCGATCCGACCGTGGTGGAGCTGGCCGCCACCTACGCCGAAGGGGGTTTCCGGCTGCTCGACGCCCTGGCGGCCGGGGAGCGCACCGCCGCCGAGAGCATCGCCCTGGGGGAGGTGAGCCTGGCCCAGCCCGCCTTGGTGGAGGCCCTCGCCGAGAGGCGGCAGACGATCTTGGCGGAGGTCGAGCACGCCCGCTCTTCGGCCGGCATCACCGCCACTGGGATGGGTTTCGTGCTGGCCCTCCTGCTGCCGGTGGCAATGTTCGCCGTGTACCGGGCACTGGCCCGCCGCCAGGTCCGGCAGGCGGAACGAGCCGCCCGGCTCGCCTCGGAGCGGGAGCTGAGCCGCACCAAGGACGAGTTCATCGCCAACGTCTCGCACGAGCTGCGCACCCCGCTCACCGGGATCTACGGGTTTGCCCAGGTGCTGGAAGAGGGGTCGTTGCTCGACCCCGAGACCAGCTACGAGCT
Organism: Acidimicrobiia bacterium; assembly: GCA_041577235.1. Classification (GTDB taxonomy): domain Bacteria; phylum Actinomycetota; class Acidimicrobiia; order Spongiisociales; family DATADW01; genus JBFGJL01. Next base: position 3,293 of record JBFGJL010000042.1, read on the forward strand.
GGTCAACCTCATCATCGGCCAGGCGGCCGAGCTCTCGCGGATGGTGGACGACCTGCTCACCGCCGCCCGGGCCGATGCCGACGCTCTCTCCTTCGAGATGCAGCGAGTCGATCTCGGCGCCGAACTGGTCGACGTCATCCCCGCTTTCGAGCGGTTCGCCGGTCCGATCGCGGTGGAAGGGGTGCTCCCCATGGTTTTGGCCGATCCGATTCGGCTGCGGCAGGTGCTGCGCAACCTGCTGGCCAACGCCCGCAACCATGGCGGGCCCAAGCTGCGGATCGTGACCTCGGTGTCCGGCTCCCGGCTGGAGTGCGCGGTGGTGGACGACGGCGAAGGAGTGCCTCCGGAGCTGGAGGAGCGGATGTTCGACCGGTTCGTCCACGCCGGCGACGAGCCGTTGCGGATGGGGAGCGTCGGACTCGGTCTGTTCGTGGCCCGGCTGCTGGTCGAGGGCATGGGGGGGGAACTGCGGTACGAGCGGGCCGGCGGTTCCTCCCGGTTCGTGGTGGTGCTCGACCTGGCCGACCCGACCGGTTCGCAGCCGGTCGGGCTGACGGAGGCGAAAGCCGATGGCTGACGCCACCCGCCTCACCCGCGCCCACGTCCTGGCCGTGATCATCACAATGATCGCGACGATGCTGTTTCCGGTGGTCCCGGCCCTGGCCGCCCGCCAGACCGGTTCCGATCTAGCGGTTTCGCTGCAGGTGATCGGAGCATGGGAGCGGGGAATGAGCGCGTCGTATCGGGTCACGGTGCGCAACGAGGGGGACCGGCCGGTCACCTGGCCGTTCGAGGTGAGGGCCCACCACCCGGGCTATCTGACGGCCGACTCGGTCGACGCCCCCGGGGCGAGCTGCAGCGGGGGCGAGCCAGTCCGCTGCCAGTACGGAGAGGGCCTGGCGGCCGGGGGAGAGGTGGAGCTGTTGATCTCGGTTCTGATCGACGTCACCGGACCGCCCGAGGCCAAGCTGATGGTGAAGCTGTACGGTTCACGGGGGGGGGACACATCGAACGACGAGGCCAAGCTGTGGGTGCCGTTGGAGGTCCCGACCGTCGAGCGGGGACCGTCGGGGTCGGACACCGAGGCATCGGATAGCCCGGGGGCCGGCTCCGACCAGGCTTCCGGCGACGGGTCGGTCGGGACTCCCAATGTCGAGTCCCCCCAAGAAGATGAGCCGTCTCCCCCAACGCCCGGCGGTGGCGAGGATATGTCCCCGTCGGGCGACGAGGCCGATGCCGGGGCCGGGCAGGCTCCGGTCGACGGCGAGGGCACCGTCGCCGCTGATGAAGCCGGCTCAGCTGCGGGGACGACGCCAGCAGACCAGACAGTGATCGTGCGCCAAGCCGAGGTGGCCACGGCCGACGATCTGGCGGTGCCGGAGCTGGAGCCGCAGAGCCACGAGCCGCCGGTGGATCCACCGGCCCCTACTCCCGACCTGGCGGTGACCTTGGCGGTCGCGGCCGAACTGGAGGCGGGCGGCGACGGGGTGCTCACGGCCACGGTCGCCAACATCGGCCCCGGCGCCGCCGGTCCGGTCGATCTGCGGGTCAACCTGCCCGGCTTCGTGCAGGTGACCAGCGTGGGAGGCGAGGGCTGGACGTGTGATCCTCCCGCCACCAACGTGACCTGCCGCCACCCGGCCGAGTTGGCCTCCGGCGTCACCACCACCGTCTCCATCGAGCTGACGGCGCCCGATCAGGCCGGCGCGACCGGCACGGCCACCGCCCGGGTGGGGACCTCGGGCGATCGGCAGCGAGACAACGACACCGATCAGCTGCGGATCTCCATCTCTGCAGGAGACCCCCCGGCCGATCCTCCCGCCGACGAGCCTCCGGCCGACGAGCCTCCGGCCGACGAGCCTCCGGCCGAGGATCCCCCGGTCGCAGAGCCGCCGGCCCCCGCGCCCCCCAGCGAGGATCCGCCGACCGTGGACCCGCCCCGCCCCGATCCTCCCGCCGACGAAACTCTGGTCCCGGATCCTCCGACCCAGGATCCGGCTCCCGACCAGGCGGAGTCCGGCCAGCCCGGAGAAGAGAGTCCCCCGGCCGACGCCCCGGTCGCTCCCACCCGCGACGGTGGCGCTTCTCCGCCGGCGGGGTCGGGCGAGGCCGGGCCGTCCGAGGACACCTCCGACCAGCGAGCTTCGCTGGTCGCCCGGCCCGACCGGGCTGTGACCAGTGAGGACGTCCCGGTGGCGATCGGCGTGCTCGCCAACGACGAGGGCGTCACCGGTCCGGCCATCGTGCTCGATCCGCCCGGATTCGGGACCGTTTCCCCCGGCGCCGACGGCACCCTCGTCTACCTTCCTCCGGCCGACTTCCACGGGCTGGTCGACTTCGTCTACCAGGTCGGGGGAGCGGACGGCGCCACGGCCACCGCCCGGGTGGTGGTCGTGGTCGAGCCGGCCAACGACCGCCCGCGGGTGACGAACGGCCGGGCGGACGTGGGCGAGGACGGCACGGTTCGAGTCGACCTGTTGGAACTGGCGGCCGACCCCGACGGCGATCGGCTGGTCGTGTCCTGGACCACGCAGGGCGGCCACGGGGCGGTGGACCTGGAGGCCGGGGTGGCCACCTACCGCCCGGAGGCGGCCTTCATCGGCGAGGATTCGTTCACTTTCGAGGTGTGTGATCCGGCCGGCGCCTGCGGCGTCGCCACCGTGGCGATCGTGGTGTACCCGGTCAACGACCTGATCCTGGCGGCCGGGCCGGACCTCGAAGTAGCCCTCTCGCCCACCGCTCCTGCCCCGACCGGGATCACCTCGGTCGTCCTGGCCGCCACCGGGCATGCCGCCCGCGGGCTCGCCCTCCCCCTGGCCGCCGCCGCCACCGTGATGTTGGGCTCCCTGGCGTTCGGCCTCGAGAGCACCCTTTGCCGTCTGCTCGAGCTGCTCCGGTCGCTGTTGAGCCGGGGGCGGGCCTGACCTTCGCCGGTCGCGCCGGTGCTAGCGTCGCGCCGGGCCCGTAGCTCAATCGGCAGAGCAGGGGACTTTTAATCCCAAGGTCGTGGGTTCGATTCCCACCGGGCCCACCGGCGCGTCCCCGCCGTGAGGGAATCGCCCGGGAGGCCGTACCGCGGCGTTTTCGGACCTTCGGAGGCCACAGACGCCGGACGAGCCCGGCCCGCCCTGGCAGGATTTGGCGATGTCGCTGCATCTCGACGAGCTGGCCGCCCTGCTCGAGGCCCGGGCGGAGCCATCCACCCAGCAGTGGTGGGAGTCCTATCTGAAGGGTGCCATTCGGTTCCGGGGGGTTCCCATGGCCGGTATCAGGGCGGCGGTTCAGCGTTGGCATGCCGAGTACCCGTCCGTCGACTTGAGAGCGGCGGCGCTCGAGGCGCTGCGACGGCCGCTGGCCGAGGACAAGCTGGCCGGGATCTTGATCTTGGGGGAGCTCCTGCTGCCGGCCGGCAGGCTGAGCTGGCGGCGCGATCTCCCCGCCCTGGCCGACGTGTTCGATCAGGGTCACATCGCCGACTGGGGCACCTGTGACTGGCTGTGTGTGAAGGTGCTGGGACCACTCACCAAGCAGGAAGGAGAGGAGTGTGCCCGCGCCATCGCTACCTGGACGGGAGCGCCTGTGCTGTGGAGGCGGCGGGCGGCGGCGGTGGCGTTCGTCGGCCTGGCCACCGATGGGGACGGCTTCTTCCCCGGGTTCGTTGATCTGGTTCTGGAGGTGGCTCGAGGCAACGTACTCGACCCGGAACGCTTCGCCCAGACCGGTGTGGGTTGGGTGCTGCGCGAGCTCAGCGCCGCCGCCCCGGAGGAGGTGGCCGCCTTCCTGCGCGCCCACCGGGAGGTGATGTCGCGGGAGGCACTGCGGATGGCCGCCGCCCGGCTCAGCGACTACGACCGGGCCGACCTGGGCATCACCGGCCGGCGGCGCCGACGCTGACGGTGGCACCGGTGAGGGTCAGACCCGGAGCCGGGTCTCGACCATGATGCAGGCGTTGGCCAGATAGTCGAAGTCGTGCTCCTGCAGGTAGGCCAGCACTTCTGGGCTCTCGGCCCCGGGCTGGATCCACACGTTGGTCCATCCCAGCTCCCGGCATCGGCGGAGGACGGTGAGAGTGACCTCAGGCGGGACCACGAAGTTGACCACGGTGGGCGCTTCCGGCAGGGCGGCCAGCTCGGGGTAGGCGGGGTCGCCGTCGACCGTGGTGCGGTGAGGGTTGACCGGGAACACCCGGAAACCCTTGCGTTTCAGGTCCCGGTAGATCACTGACCCGTACTTGTGGGCGTTGTCGGTGGCTCCGACCACTGCCACCGTCGTGTCCGGCTCCTGGAGCAACCGGGCGATGTCCCTCATCTCCACCTCACCTAGCGGGTGGGTCGGCGGGGCCTACCGCCGCCTCGAGTGCACGGTAGCGGCGTTTCCGGCCTACCCGGCATCGCCTACCCTTTGTGACATGGCTGAATACTTCCCTCCCCTACGCGACATGAAGTTCGTCCTCGAAACGGTGTGCGAGCTGGACGTGCTCCAGGCGCTGCCCGGCTTCGAGCACGCCGATTCCGCCACCGTGGCCGACCTGCTGGACGAGGCCGGGCGTTTCATGAGCGAGGTGATCGCTCCGCTCAACCGGGTCGGGGACCAGCAGGGGAGCCGCCTGGTGGACGGTCGGGTGGTCACCCCCGACGGTTTCCAGGAGGCCTATCGCCAGTACGTCGAGGCAGGCTGGGCGGGCGCCCATTCCCCGGGCGGCGCCTTCCAAGCTGGCGCGGTACTGGCCGCCGTCGGCGTACTGCTTTGCCTGACCGGGCGGCTGAAACCACTCGCGATCACCACACTGCCGCTGTTGCTGTTGCTCATGCTCGGACCCGCTGTTTTCGGCTTCGTCGCCCTTGCCACGGCAATGTTCGGTAAAGCGCCACTGGCTTATCCGCCCGACTGGGCCGGTCATATCATACTGATGATAGAAATCTGCCTTAGCATCTCCGTAGCGTTGACCCTAACG
>JBFGJL010000043.1:0-8194 GCA_041577235.1 Acidimicrobiia bacterium
CATCGGCGGCCATCGTCAGGTGGCGGTGAAGGGTCTCGGGCCGTTGTTGGCCGGGGTCCCCCACCTCACCGGAGCCGCCCTGCTGGGAGGAGGCGAGGTGGTGGTGATCGTCGAGCCGAACAGCCTGGGAGAGCAGGTGCGCTCGGTTCCGTCCCCGGTGGAGCGCCGGCCGCGAGTCTTGGTGGTGGACGACTCTCGCGGGGTCCGCCAGCTCGTGTCGGCCGCCCTGGCCAGCCACGGATTCGAGACCGTCACCGCCTCCACCACCGAGGAAGGACTGCAGCTGGTCAGGGACGGGTCCTTCCATGCCCTCGTAGTCGACTACCAGATGCCCGGCTCGGACGGGGTCGAGCTCGTTCGCACGGTGCGGGAGACGATGCCGGGCCTTCCGATCGTGATGGTCTCCGGGGTTGCCCAGCGCGACGACCAGGCCCGGGCGTGGGAGGCGGGGGTGAGCGCCTACCTCGACAAGTTCGACCTCCGGCAGGGGGCGCTGGCCGCCACGCTGGGGCGCCTGCTGGAGATGCGGGGGGTGGCGGCACCGGGACGCACGGATGGCTCCTCGTGAGGGTCCTCATCGCCGATGACAGCCCGGTGCTGCGGACGGCGGTCACCGCCTTGTTGGCCAACGCCGGATACCAGGTGATCTCGGCCGAGGACGGTATCGAGGCAATTCAGCTGTTCTACTCGGAACGGCCCGACCTGGTCATCCTCGACATCCAGATGCCGAAGATGAACGGCTACATGGCTTGCCGGCTCATCAAGGAGGATTGGTCGGTCGCCCACATCCCCATCCTCATCCTCACCGCCCACGACTCCGCCGAGGATCGATACTGGAGCGAGAAGTCGGGAGCCGACGGCTATCTCACCAAGGAGGCACTGGGGGACGGCCTGCTACGGGCGATCCGAACCGCTCGCGCCTCGCGGGCCTTGTCAGAGTTGAGCGGCCGGGAGGTGATGCCCGAGCAGCTCGACACGGTGGACGTGCTGGCCCGGGTCACCGAGCTGCTGGACCGCAAGCTGTTCGAGTCGACCATCGTCAACGACATCATGACCATGGCCACCAAGGCCACCGAGTTGCGCACCATCATCTCCAACACGCTGGTGCTCATCCGGCGCTTCGTCGAGTACGACGTCGCCGGGATCGCCGTCCCGGCCGAGAAGCTGCTGGCACTGCGGTGTGACGTGCCGTTCTCCCGAGGCGACCTCGAGCACTTCCGCCGCCTGGCCGTGGGCCACCTCGATCAGGTCGGCTCGGTCGCCCTCAGCCCGGAGGAGCTGAACATGTGGGGCGTCGAGCCGGGCGACCTGGTCGACGAGGAGAACCTGGACGGGCTGCCGTCGTTCTTCTCGCTGACGCTGCGAGCCCGTGGCGAGATGCTGGGCACCCTCGCCCTCGCCGCCCGCCGTGCGGGCGCCTTCACGCCCAACGTGGCCCGAACGCTGCGCCTCATCGAGTTCCCTCTCTCGGCGGTGCTGGACTCGGCCTTGCACCATCAGAAGTTGTTGGAGCAGGAGGCGCGCATCAGTCTGTCGTCCCTGTACGATACGGACTAGTCACCAGGACGGTTGCGCCGCCGGTCTGATCGCCCTGGTGGCGAGCGTTTTCGACCGAGCCCGGGAGGCGATGCCGGACGTGACATGGAACCTCTAGGGCTGGTAGTGATCGCGCTGGGGACGGCCACGATCGTCGCCTTGGCGGTGGCGGTGGTGTCGGTCGGCCGGGCCGGTCGGCGGGAGCGACTCTCGAGCGAATCGGCTCGACGGGCCGAGCAGATCAAGAACGAGTTCGTGTCGATGGTCAGCCACGAGTTGCTCACCCCCCTCACCTCGATCGCCGGGTTCGCCGACACCCTGTTGCACTCGTGGCGGGAGCTGGCCCCGGAGGAGATCGACGAGTTCCTCGAGATCATCGACAGCCAGTCGCGCTACTTGTCGGAACTGGTCGAGGACGTCCTGGTCATCCCCCGCCTCGAGGCCGGACGGCTCCGGCTCGATCCGACCGATCTCGACTTGTCCGCACTCGCCCACGAGGTGAGCAACCTGCTCTTCCCCCCCGGAGGTCCCTACGAGGCTTCGGTGGCGATCCCGGGCGGGGTGCGGGTGTTCGCCGATCCCCGCCGGGTCCAGCAGATCCTGCGCAACCTCTTGGAGAACGCTCGCAAGCATGGGGGGGAACAGGTCCTGGTGGAAGGTGCGCAGTACCGGGACCACTATCTGGTGGTGGTCAGCGACAACGGGCCGGGTGTCCCGAAGGGGGACGAGGAGCGCATCTTCCTCCACTTCGAGCAGGGCACCATGGGGGACAGCCGCTCCAACGAGGGCATCGGCCTCGGACTCCCCATCGCCCGCAAGCTCGCCAACGCCATGGGGGGCGACGTCTGGTACGAGCCCCGTTTCCCCACCGGCGCCCGGTTCTGCTTCACCATCCCGGTGCGGGGTCCGGAGCCGGGCGGTCCGCCGCCGGCGGCCTCCGAGCGGGCCGGTCGGCGAGTCTCCCGGGTACCCTGAGCGAATTCCGTGCCTGTGATTTCGGGCGGCAGAACCGGTACCATCTGGTCACGCAGAACCGAAGGGTCTCCTTGCAAGCCAGAGAGTTGTTCATGGACTCCGAGCCGCCGGATGCGGCCGAGTCGCCCCTCCTGGCCGAACTCAACCCCACCCAGCGGGAGGCGGTGGCGGCGGTGGCCGGTCCGGTGCTGGTGGTGGCGGGAGCGGGGTCGGGCAAGACCCGGGTCTTGACCTACCGCATGGCCCATCTCATCCGCGATCTGGGCGTCGCTCCCTCGTCGATCCTGTCGATCACGTTCACCAACAAGGCCGCCGACGAGATGAAGGATCGGGTCGCCCGGCTGGTGGGGGGAGCCATCCGGGCCATGTGGGTTTCGACCTTCCACAGCGCCTGCGTCCGCATCCTCCGGCGGGAGGCGCCGCGCCTCGGATACCGCTCGGCCTTCTCGATCTACGACGAGGCCGACTCGCGGCGCCTGGTGACGATGTGCGTCTCCGATCTCGACCTCGACCCCAAACGCTTCCCGCCTCGCAGCATCAAGGCGGCCATCTCCAACGCCAAGAACGAGCTGATCGACTTCGAGACCTTCGCCTCCCAAGGCTCGGGCTTTTACCACGAACAGGTGGCCGACGTGTACCGCCTCTACCAGCAGCGGCTGCTGGAGGCGTCGGCGATGGACTTCGACGATCTGCTGATGGTGACGGTGGAGCTGTTGGGAGCCTTTCCCGAGGTGCTCGAGCAGTACCGCCAGCGCTTCCGCTACGTGATGGTCGACGAGTACCAGGACACCAACCGCGCCCAGTACCACCTGGTCAAACAGCTCACTGCCGGTCACCGCAACCTGTGCGTGGTGGGAGACAGCGATCAGAGCATCTACGCCTTCCGGGGAGCGGACATCCGCAACATCCTCGAGTTCGAGGCCGACTACCCCGACGCCCGGGTCATCCTGCTCGAACGCAACTACCGGTCGACCGACAACATCTTGCGGGCCGCCAACGCCGTGATCTCCAACAACGCCCAGCGCAAGCCCAAGAACCTGTGGACCGACCGAGGGACGGGCGAGCCCATCCGCCATTACCAGGCCGAGGACGAGCACGACGAGGCCGGGTACGTGGCCGACGAGATCGGGCGGCTGGAGGGAGGCGACTACTCCGCCGCCGACATCGCCGTGTTCTACCGGACCAACGCCCAGAGCCGGGTGCTGGAAGAGGTGTTCGTCCGGCGGGGGATCCCCTACAACGTGGTGGGCACCGTCAAGTTCTACGAGCGGCGCGAGATCAAAGACGTGCTCGCCTATCTGCGCGCCCTCGTCAACCCGGATGACCAGGTGGCACTGAAGCGGATCATCAACGTCCCCAAACGAGGGATCGGAGCCACCTCCCTCGGGTACCTGGACCGGTTCGCCCAGGCCGAGGGCATCGGCTTCTTCCAGGCGCTGCAGCGGGTCGACGAGATCGAGCAGCTCACTGCCCGGGCCAACCGCCAATGCCGGGAGTTCGTGGCTCTGTTGGAACGCCTCGGGCAGACCGCCCGGCTGGAAGGGGTGAAGGCGGCCATGGAAGCGGTCCTCAACGAGACCGGCTATCTGGCAGAGGTGGAGCAGGAACGCACCGTCGAAGCGCTGGGACGAGTGGAGAACCTGCGGGAGCTGATCTCGGTGGCCGAGGAATTCGAGACCTCCAGCGAAGGATCGGTGATCGGGGACGAGGAATGGGATGAGCTCGACGGCATCCGGCGACTGGAGCTGTTCTTGGAGACGGTGAGCCTGGTCAGCGACACGGACGATCTGGAGGAGGGGGCGGAGACCGTCACGCTGATGACCCTTCACAATGCCAAGGGGTTGGAGTTCCCGGTGATCTTCATGGTGGGGATGGAGGACGGCGTGTTCCCCCACCTGCGGTCCTTGGGTGATCCGCGAGAGCTGGAGGAAGAGCGCCGGCTGTGCTACGTCGGCATCACCCGGGCCGAGGACCGTCTCTACCTGGTCAACGCCTGGGGCCGAATGCTGTTCGGAGGCACCAACTACAACCCACCGAGCCGCTTTCTGGCCGAGCTGCCGGACGATCTGATCGAACAGGTTCCGAAGCGGGTTCGAGCGGACGAGCTACCTTCGGCTCCCACCGCCCGGTCCACCGTCGGCGCCGACGAGATCGGTCCCGGCGACCGGGTGCGTCATGACCGTTGGGGGGAGGGAACGGTGCGGGAGGTGGTGGGCACCGGCGACCGGGCCGAGGCGGAAGTGATCTTCGCCGGCGAGGGCAAGAAGCGTCTGCTGCTGGCCTGGGCTCCGCTTCGGAAGATCTGAGCGGGGCGGTTCAGCCCAGCATCGCCCGACGTTTGCCGTCCAGGTCGGCGAGCAACTCCTGGTAGGAGGCTGCGAACTTGGCCACTCCCTCCTCTTCCAGCACCTGCACGACGTCGTCGTAGTCGACTCCCACCTCCGCCAGCTGCCCGAGGGTGGCGTGGGCCCCGGCGATGTCGTCGGCATCGAAGGGGCTCGGGTTGGGATCGCCGTGGTCCTGATACGCACGGATGGTCGCCACCGGCATGGTGTTGACCGTGTCGGCTGCCACCAGGGTATCGACGTACAGGGTGTCCCGATAGGCGGGGTTCTTGGTCGAGGTGCTGGCCCACAGCGGCCGCTGGCGCCTGCCACCCAGGTCGGCCAGCCGCTGCCATCGTTCGCCGACGAAGGTCTCGAGGAAGTCGCCGTAGGCGGCGCGAGCGTTGGCGATGGCGGCGCTGCCTCTCAGCTCGAGGGCGGGAGCGGTGCCGATCGCCTCCAACCTCCGGTCGACCTCGGTGTCGACCCGTGACACGAAGAACGAGGCGACCGAGGCGACCTCACCGAGCTTGCCGCCGGTCTGGTGGTACTCCTCCAACCCGGTCAGGTAGGCGTCCATCACCTGCCGGTAGCGGGCCCGGGAGAAGATCAGGGTCACGTTGACCGAGACTCCCTCCCCGATCAGCCGTCGGATCGCGGGGATGCCCTCCGCCGTCGCCGGCACCTTGACGAGCAGGTTGGGCCGGTCGACCCGTTTGACCCATTCCCGCGCCTCGGCGATGGTGCCCTCGGTGTCGGCCGCCAGCTCCGGCGAAACCTCCACCGAGACGAACCCGTCGGCCCCGCCGGCTGCTTCCCAGACCGACCGCAGCACGTCGCAAGCGTCCTGGATGTCGGTGGTGACGAGCGCAGCGTAGATCTCCAGCGTGCTCGCATCCCGCTCCACCAGATCGGCCAGGGCGGCGTCGTAATCGTCCGAGGCGGTGATGGCGTTGGCGAAGATGGTGGGGTTGGAGGTGACGCCGGTGACGGCGTCTTCGGTCAGCAGCCGCGCCAGCTCCCCGCTGGCGAGCATCGCCCGGCTCACCTGGTCCGACCAGACCGACTGGCCGGCGGCGGGGAGTGCGTGCAGTCGAGACATGCGAGGCTCCTGGAGCTGTCATCCTCCACCGTAGCGGCCTCCCCATTGGAAGCGAGGGTGGCGGGAGGGGAACGGTGGCGGTGCCCGGCCAGGGTGGGCCGGGAGTCGGGATGCGGTCAGGCTGGCGGCGGGGGCCGGGGACTCGGTAACCTCCGCCTGCCATGCCTCGCAGGATCCTCATCGCCAAGCCCGGCCTCGACGGGCACGATCGCGGCGCCAAGGTGATCGCCCGGGCATTGCGAGACGCCGGCAACGAGGTGATCTACTCGGGCCTCCACCAGACCCCCGAGCAGGTGGTGGAGACCGCCCTCCAGGAGGACGTCGACGCCATCGGCCTGTCGGTCCTCTCCGGCGCCCATATGACCCTGTTTCCCCGGGTGGTCGAACTGCTGCGAGAGCGGGACGCCGCCGACATCATCGTGTTCGGCGGGGGCATCATCCCCGACGAGGACATTACCGAGCTGAAGCGGGCGGGCTTGGCCGAGATCTTCACGCCCGGCGCTCCCCTCTCGGACATCACCGCCTGGGTGGAGGAGCACATTCCCCAGCGGGGCGGGGAATCCGGGTGAAGGTCCACGAGTACCAGGCCAAGCAGCTCCTGGCGGAGCGCGGGATCACGGTGCCGGCGGGCCGGGTGGCCACCACCGTCGCCGAGGCGGTGGGGGCGGTCGCCCCGCTGGTGGCGGAGACCGGGAATCCGGTGGTGGTGGTCAAGGCTCAAATCCACGCTGGGGGTCGGGGTAAGGGTCGGTTCCAGGAGTACCCGGAGGTGGCGGGGGTGGAGGTCGTCACCGCCGGCATCGGCGGCGGGACTCAGGCCACCGAGGCCCGGGTGGCAGAGCTGGCCGAGCGGATGCTCGGGTCCACCCTGGTGACCGTGCAGACCGGCCCAGACGGCAAACAGGTCAACCGGCTCTATGTCGAGCAGGGGATCGACATCGCTCGGGAGCTCTATCTGGCGGTGCTGCTCGACCGGGCGCTGGGCCGCAACGTGGTGATGGCGTCCACCGAAGGTGGAACCGACATCGAGGAGGTGGCCGCAGCCACGCCGGAGAGGATCGTAGGGGCGGTGATCGATCCCGCCATCGGACTGGCCCGGTTCCAGGCGGCGGAGCTCGCACATCTCCTCGGCCTGGAAGGCGAGGCAGGCCGCAACGCGGTGGTGTTCATGCAAGCCCTGGCCGCAGCCGCTACCGAGCTCGACACCGACCTCATCGAGATCAACCCGTTGGTGGTCACGGCCGATGGAGAGGTGATGGCGCTGGACGGGAAGATGAGCTTCGACGCCAACGCTCTCTACCGCCACCCCGACGTGCAGGCCATGCGAGACGAATCGGAGGAGGATCCGGCCGAGCTGGAGGCCGCCGCCCACGGGCTGTCGTACGTGAAGATGGACGGCACCATCGGCTGCATGGTCAACGGGGCGGGCCTGGCCATGTCGACCATGGACATCATCAAGTATGTCGGCGGCGAGCCGGCCAACTTCCTCGATGTGGGCGGGGGAGCCGATGCCGAGCAGGTCGCGGCCGGTTTTCGCATCATCACCAAGGACCCCACCGTGAAGGGGATCTTCGTCAACATCTTCGGAGGGATCATGCGGTGCGACATCATCGCCACCGGTGTGGTGGAGGCGGTGCGCGAGGTGGGGTTGGAGGTCCCACTGGTGGTGCGGCTGGAGGGCACCAACGTCGAGCTGGGGAAGCAGATCATCGAGGAGTCGGGCCTGAACGTGGTGAACGCAGAGGACATGAAAGACGGGGCGCAGAGGATCGTGGAGCTGGCGGGATGAGCGTCCTGGTCGATCTCCACACCAAGGTCATCGTGCAGGGACTGGGAAAGACCGGGCGCTTCCACACCGACAAGGCGATCGCCTACGGAACCGAGATGGTAGGGGCCGTGCACCCGGGCCGCGGCGGAGAGACGGAGGTGTTCGAAGGAGAGGTCGACCAGTCCGGAGTACCCGGGCGGGCGGATCGTTTCCGGCACGAGTTGCCGATCTACCACACGGTGAACGAGGCGGTGGCCGCCACCGGCGCCAACGCCTCGGTCGTGTATGTACCTCCCCCGTTCGCCGCCGACGCCATCATGGAGGCGGCCGCGGCCGGGGTTGGGCTGGTCGTCTGCATCACCGAGGGTATTCCGGTGGCCGACATGGTGCGGGTGAAGCGCTATCTCGAAGACAAGCCGGTCCGGCTGGTCGGGCCCAACTGCCCGGGGGTGATCACCCCGGGCCAATGCAAGATCGGCATCATGCCGG